>NZ_RZRY01000922.1:0-2080 GCF_003998035.1 Mesorhizobium sp. M2A.F.Ca.ET.039.01.1.1
CCACCATCGGTGCCGACGCGCATCAGCTGATCGATTTCGCCATTCTGGGCACCGGCATGGCGCGCTCGGTGTTCGGCATCGAGCGGCCGAGCGTCGGCCTGCTCAATGTCGGCGTCGAGGAGATCAAGGGCCAGGAAGAGGTCAAGGAGGCTGGCCGCATGCTGCGCGAGGCCAACATGGCCTCGATGAATTACCGCGGCTTCGTCGAAGGCGACGACATCGGCAAGGGCACGGTCGACGTGGTGGTCACCGAGGGCTTTGCCGGCAATATCGCGCTTAAGACCGCCGAGGGCACGGCAAGGCAGATCGCCGGCTATCTTCGCGCCGCCATGAGCCGCACGCTCATGGCCAAGATCGGCTATGTCTTCGCCAAGGGCGCCTTCGACCGGCTGCGCGAGAAGATGGATGTCGGCCGCTCCAATGGCGGCGTCTTCCTGGGCTTGAACGGCATCGTGGTGAAGAGCCATGGTGGCGCCGATTCGGATGGCTTCGCTGCGGCGATCGAGCTCGGCTACGACATGGTGCGCAATAATCTGCTTGACCGGATCGAGGCCGACCTCGATCTGTTCCATGCGCGCAATCCCAATGCCCAGGCAAACAGGAAATCCGGCGTCTCCGCCGACGCCGAGGAATAGGAACGGACCTTGATCAGATCAGTCGTGCGCGGCAATGGTGCCGCGCTGCCCCGCCGCATTATGAAGAATGCCGACTTCGAAGGCATGGTCGAGACCTCCGACGAGTGGATCGTCCAGCGCACAGGCATCCGCCAGCGTCATGTCGCGGCCGATGACGAGACGACGGCCTCGCTGGGCGAGGCGGCGGCGCGCGCAGCGCTCGACAGCGCGGGCATGACGCCAGCCGATATCGACCTCATCATCCTGGCGACTTCGACGCCCAACAACACATTCCCGGCGACCGCCGTCGAGATCCAGAACAGGCTCGGCATGCATCACGGCTTTGCCTTCGACATGCAGGCCGTCTGCTCTGGCTTCGTCTATGCCGTCGCCACCGCCGACCTTTATATCCGTGGCGGCTTGGCCAAGCGTGTCCTGGTGATCGGCTCGGAGACGTTCTCGCGCATCCTCGACTGGAACGACCGCTCGACCTGCGTGCTGTTCGGCGACGGCGCCGGGGCGCTCGTTCTCGAAGCCCAAGACGGCGCGATCACCGACCGCGGCGTGCTGGCGGCGAGCCTACGCTCCGATGGCGCGCATAAGGACAAGCTCTTCGTCGATGGCGGGCCTTCGACGACGGGAACCGTCGGTCATCTCAGGATGGAAGGCCGTGAGGTGTTCAAGCATGCCGTCGGCATGATCACCGATGTCATCGAGGCGACCTTCGGCGAGGCCGGCATAACGGCGCAGGACCTCGACTGGTTCGTGCCGCATCAGGCCAATAAACGGATTATTGACGCTTCCGCCAGGAAGCTCGGGATAGCCGAGGAGAAAGTTGTGGTCACCGTCGATTTACACGGTAACACCTCGGCTGCCTCGGTGCCGCTGGCTCTCGCGGTGGCCGTCGCCGACGGCCGCATCAAGAAGGGCGATCTGGTGCTTCTCGAGGCGATGGGTGGAGGCTTCACCTGGGGCGCGGTGTTGCTCCGCTGGTAAGTGCCGAACGCGCCGGTTCGGTCCTTGACCTTGCCGGATCAATTACTTAGGCTCTGCCTTTGGCTGTATCGATTTACATTTTCTGCGAGCAGATGGGACGGTCGCATGGGGGGAAAGACACTGACGCGTGCCGACCTTGCTGAAGCCGTTTATCGGAAGGTTGGCCTGTCGCGGACTGAATCGGCGGAACTCGTCGAAGCCGTGCTGGACGAAATCTGCGAAGCCATCGTTCGGGGCGAGACGGTCAAGCTTTCGTCTTTTGCCACCTTCCACGTCCGCTCCAAGAACGAGCGCATCGGCCGCAATCCCAAGACCGGTGAGGAAGTGCCGATCCTGCCGCGCCGGGTGATGACGTTCAAATCGTCGAACGTGCTCAAGAGCCGGATTCTGCGCTCGCACCAGAACAGCAAGGGCAAAGGCGGCAAGTAGTTTGCTGGCGAATGCGGTTGAAAACCGCCCGCGGTTTTGAC
>NZ_RZRY01000923.1:0-2079 GCF_003998035.1 Mesorhizobium sp. M2A.F.Ca.ET.039.01.1.1
GTCTTGGGCACTGCGTGCGAGGCCGAGCGCACGACGCGTTTGTACTCCTCGAGCGTCAGCGAAAAGAACTCGCCGGTGCCGCCGGCGGCAAAAAGCCCGCTCGCTCCGGCGGCGCCCTGAGCGGCGACATGGGCGCGATAGCCGTCTTCGTTGAAGGCGCCGTTCCGGTCGAAGAACGTCAGCGGAAAGGACAGCAGTCCGCGGCCAAGGGATTTCATCAGTTCGGTCGGAGAGAAGGTCAAAGGGTGTGCTCCATGCAAGGGCCGGCGGATGGGTGTCGAGCCGGCTGGGATTGTTCTGGCGGTGACTATCGCGGCTTCATGCGGGGCCGGGCCGCACTTGCGCCGCGGCGGCGTCGATCGCCTTGCGGCCGAGGCCCGACTTGACGATACGGATCAACTCCTCCTCGCTGGTATCGGCTGTCGAGGCGTCGAGCGCGATCTCGCCCGAATGCAGGAAGTTGATGCGGTCGCAGACCTCGAAAATCTGGTTGTAGTTGTGCACGATCAGGATCACCGAGACCTGGCGCTGCTGGCGCAGGTTCTGGATGAGACCCAGCACATGCGCGCTCTCGCGCACGCCGAGCGCGGCCAGCGGCTCGTCGAGAACCAGGATTTTGGGCGACGAATAGATCGAGCGGGCCACCGCGATGCACTGGCGCTGGCCGCCGGACAGAAGGTCGACGGTGCTGTTGACCGAGGGGATCGAGATGCCCAGCGTGTCGAGATAGAGCCGCGCCTGCTCGCGCATCTTCCTGTTGTCGAGCAGGTTCAGTCCGAGTACGCGCTTGTGGTACTCGCGTCCCAGGAACATGTTGTGGAAGACGCTGAGGTCACCGATCAGCGCCAGGTCCTGATAGACGGTCTCGATGCCATGCGCGCGGGCGTCGCGTGGCGAGGCGAAACGCATCTCCTTGCCTTGTGAGACGATCGTGCCGGTATCGGGCTGGTGGAAGCCGGACAGGATCTTGATCAGGGTCGACTTGCCGGCGCCGTTGTCGCCGACCAGGGACAGCACTTCGCCCTGGCGCAGCCTGATCGAGACGTCGACCAGCGCGGTGACGGCGCCAAAACTCTTGGAGATGTTGGTCATCTCCAGCACGACAGGCGCATCGGGCGCCAGCGGCGGAATAGTTTGCGTGTTCATACGCGCCTCCGCGTGCGCAGGCGGTCGACCTGGATAGAGAGGATCATGGCGGCGATGATTGCCGCGCCGAGATAGATGTCGGAGACGGTCGCCTGGGCGCCGATCATGACCAGCCCGTTGTTGAGCGAGGCGACAACGAAGGCGCCGATCAGCGCGCCGATCACGGTGCCCGAGCCGCCCAGCAGCGACGTGCCGCCGATGACCGCCGCCGCGATCGCCTGCAACGTCAGGAAGGGACTGCCGGCCTGCGGGTCGGCCGAGGTGAATTGCGCCGTGTTGATGATGCCGGCAAAGGCGGCGCAGCCGCCGGCGATCATGAAATTATAGATCTTCATGCGGTCGGTGCGCACGCCGATCTCGCGCGCGCCGATGATGTTGCTTCCGGTCGCAATCGTGTGCAGGCCGAAGGTGGTGCGATTGAGCACCAGGGCCAGCACCAGCACGACCAGCACCGCCCACAGGAAGGGTGTGAAAGCGGTGACGCCGTGCCAGGACAAAAGCGCATCCGTCGGCTGGTAGAGGCTCTGGCCGAAGATCGCGTTGAAAGGCTGCTCGACCGGCGCCACGATCGGCTGGCTGTTGTAGATCGACACCACGATGCCTTGCAGGAAGAACAGTGTTCCGACGGTGGTGATCAGGGACGGCACCTTGAAGCGCACTGTGACGATGCCGTTGATGGCACCGACGAGGATGCCGATCAGCACACCGATCACCGCACCGACGGCCAAAGGCACCCCGTAGGTCACCGACAGCAGCGCCATGATGTAGGGCGCGATGGAGAAGATGGCGCTGAGCGACAGGTCGATCTCGCCGGTGATCATCAGCATGACTTCGGCCGTGGCGATCAAGCCCAGCCGGCCGGTGTCGCGCAGCACCACGCTCATGAACGAGGGCGACAGGAAACCTCCGTCGCTGCCGAGCTGGAAATAGATC
>NZ_RZRY01000924.1:0-2079 GCF_003998035.1 Mesorhizobium sp. M2A.F.Ca.ET.039.01.1.1
ATCCTGTGCCGCGAGATCCTGGTTTCGGGCCTGCGCGAATATCTGGCGGCCCTGAAAGTGTCGGTGCCGGTGACGCAGCTCGCCAAGTGGAAGACCACCATCCAGATGGTCGCCATCGCCTTCCTGCTGGTCGGCCCGGCCGGCGACAAGATCTTTCCGCTGACCACCCAGATCGGCCTGGTGCTGTTGTGGGTCGCGGCGCTCGTCACGCTCTACACCGGCTACGACTATTTCCGCGCCGGCCTCAAGCACATCATGGATGAGTGAGATGTCCACCAAGCTCATCTATTTCGCCTGGGTACGCGAGCGGATCGGCAAGCCGGAAGAGGACGTCGACTTGCCTTCCGGCATCGAGACGGTGGGCGACCTGCTGCGCTGGCTGAAGTCGCGCGGCGAGGAGTACGAAAACGCGCTGCAATACCCCGACGTCATCCGTGTCGCCATCAACCAGGAACATGTCGGCCACCGCGAGAAGATCGCCGGTGCGCGCGAGATCGCGCTGTTTCCGCCGATGACCGGAGGCTGACATGGCCGGCGCCGTCGTGCCCGCCATCCGCATCCAACGCGAGGATTTCGACGTCGCCGCCGAGATCGCCGGCCTGACCAAGGGCCGGACCGATATCGGCGCCGTGGTCACCTTTTCCGGCCTTTGCCGTGACGAGCAGGGCACGCTGTCGGCGCTCGAGCTCGAGCACTATCCCGGCATGGCGGAGGCCGAGATCGGCCGCATCGCGGCTGAGGCCATCGAACGCTGGCCGCTGCAGGGGCTCACCGTCATCCATCGCCACGGCAAGATAATGCCGGGCGAAAACATCGTGCTGGTGGTCGCGGCCTCATCGCACCGGCAGGCGGCCTTCGAGGCTGCTAATTTCCTGATGGACTATCTGAAGTCGCGCGCGCCCTTCTGGAAGAAAGAGCATCTTGCCGACGGCTCCGAGGGCGGCTGGGTCGAGGCCAAGGAAGCCGACGACCAAGCGGCGGACCGCTGGAAGAAACCGGGCCGATAATGCATGTCGCCCAGAAGTGAGCAGCGGTTCTGGGACAACGATATGCATCAGAGAAAACGCCTATTCGGCCATCGAACCACCGCAATCCTTCCCAAGCTTGCCAATCGGTTTGATTTGCTTGGCGGGACAATCTCATGCTGGACCGCATCGCGGAGTTCTTCATCTTCGGGCTGGTGCCGCTGGTCGTCGGCATTCTTGCCGTACCGCAAGTGACCAAGGCCGCCGAGAAGACCATCGCGGGCGAGGTGACTTATCGCGAGCGCATCGCTTTGCCGCCAGATGCCGTGCTCGTGGTCGAGCTTGCCGACGTCTCGCTGGCCGATGCGCCGGCAACCGTGATCGCAAAGCGCAGGGTAGCGCCCATCGGACGGGTGCCGATCAAGTTCGACATCGGTTTCGACCCCAAAGCGATCCAGAACGGTCGGACCTATGCGCTGCAGGCGCGCATCACGGTCGGCGAGCGGCTGATGTTCATCACCGACACGAACCACCAGCTCGATCCGCTGGCCGGCACGCCGCAGACGGTGTTGGTGAAGATGCCGCGCTGACGTCGGGCGCCGACTGTACGGCCGCGACTTTTCAGCCAGGAAACCGTGCTCGCCGGAATAAACCGCCGGCGCCAGGCGTTGACCTATGCAGATGGCGGGCAGGCAAAGGGACAAACGTCCCTTCACTCAAACCGCCAGACCGAATGCGCGGGATCGATCTGGCACTCAATGGAGACCAGATATGAAAAAGCACATGCTCATTCTCGCAGCCACAAGCGTATCGCTGATCGCCTTCGCAGGTTTTGCCCGCGCGGACGACCATCTGTTCAACGCCACGCAGCATGGCCTCAGCCCCGACAGCCAGCCCTTCCAGACCAACAAGGCCGGCCATAGCGGCGACCTTGCGCCTGGGCAGGGCAGCCCGTTCACCGGCGAGGAGACGAAGACGCCGGCCACCGACACAGAGGCGGCGAACGCCCACGCCAATGTGAAGGAGCGCCAAGCAAAGTAACGTTACCCTCAGACGCTGGCGGGACAGCGCCCTCCTCTGTCCTGCCGGACATCTCCCCCCCGAGGGGGGAGAT
>NZ_RZRY01000925.1:0-2074 GCF_003998035.1 Mesorhizobium sp. M2A.F.Ca.ET.039.01.1.1
GTCACGTATGTAGCCGTTGCCGTCGATCGCGGCTCTGGCCGCCTCCTGCAACAGAATCGCGTACCGGACCTCGGCCTCGTTCAATTTCGCGATCCGGGCGTCACGCTCGGCTTCTGTTTCGGCAAGGCTCGAAGTGTGTGGATGGCTGTCGCGATTTTCCGGCTCGTAAAGGCGATGAGCGGCGATCCTTGCGGCGTCGATGCGGGCGAACAATTCGTCACCGGCTCGCACCGTCTGCTCGTCATGCTGTCGTGCAGGGAGATTCCTTGTAGGATCGTACATATCGATCGCCCGCTGGGAAGCACGGTGCTGAGCCTCCTCCTTCAGCGCCTCCTGCAGGTTTTCCTCGCCCTTTGATTGTTCGTAGAGATAGGTGTTCCCATCGAGTGCTTCACGGGCGTAGCGTTGAAGCACGGCGTCATATCGATTTGACTCCGCAAGATAGTCAGCGCGGATTGTTGCACGCTGGTCATCGGATAGGTCACCGCGGGAATACTCGTTCGAGAATCTGGTCGTGGCGCGCTCAAGTGATTGGGCGGCAGCATCATACCCGGCCAAGATCTCATCTCCTTCACGCACAGCCCTTTCGCCATGGCGAGCGATGGCACTGTCGAAGGAATCGTCGCCCAAGACGCGTGCCTCGCCATCGATGCGCCCCCGATCCGGGTTATCTTTCACCTTTCCATCTAGTGTGCCGTCAGCACTGGCCCGCTCCGCCATCTGGAACTTGACCGCATCCTGCGGAGGCCGCGGCGCGTCCCGTTCGCCCTGACCCTGTGGAGCAAGCTCGAGACGCTCGGCCTGAGCCTGTCGCTCCGAAAGCTCCAGATACTCGCGACGGATTTCCACCACCTCGCGTGCCGTCGCGGCGATCTCGTCGAAATCCTTTTTCTCCACCGGCTCGATGGCGGCCTCGACGGTTGCGAGCACTGCTTCGACGCGCTCTTCATAGGCTTCGAATTCCGCTCGTGTCATCGAACGCATGGGCAGGCCTCCAGCTGCAACCAATTTCTCTAACTCTACCATATTGGCTTTCAGATTTGTAGCATTGTGCGAATTCTCAAATTTATCGATGTCGATTTGACTTTCTCTCAATGCCATCTGAAGGCGATCTATCTGCGCGGTCGCAAAGTCGGCAACGGCGTTGTCTGGATCGGCATGCTTGATCTCGCTCCAAGCCTGGACCGCTTCGACAGCATAGCCGGCGCTGCGCGCTGATCGGGCCGTGGAATGCCGGTTGGTACGCTTGGCATCGTAGCGGACCTGTGCAGCCCTGCTCGTGCCTTCATGCTCGGTCCGCCCGGCATAACTCACCGGCCGCACCTGGTTCCGCCCATAGGCTGGCGGATTGCCAAATTCGCGGCGGTCGGTCATCTCCATGTCGATGCCGTGCTCCCTTGCCTTCTCGGCCACCAGCGCGCGCCATTGCCGAAAGAATTGTGGGCTGGTTACAATCCGATCACCCGTCTCGGAGCGCATGGTGACGATGGCATGGGCATGAATATGCGGCCGCCGTCCGCCCTGCCCCATTTCCTTCGGATCGTCGCCCGGATCATGCAGTGCGAACACGTACCGGTGACCGCCGAACTGCTCACCAAGAAAATCGCGCACCGCGGCCTGGAATGCCGTTACATCTGTGCCGGCGCGTGCCGAGACGATGAGATGCATGACGTCCCTGCCGTTGCGGCTGTGCATCTCCCGCCGCCATTCCTTCTGGACCAGGTCGCCGGCTTTTTCGAAGTCTCCAATGATGCGGGCCGTCTCATCACGCACGCCAGCCTGTGGCATGCGCTCAACCAGATCTCGAACCCGCGCCGTCGCGAATTCCACGCCATTGCCGTAACCACGGAACCGGAAACGGACTTCCGCTTCGCGGCTGACGTCGGAATTGTCTATCCTCTCCTGGACAACCGCCGCTGCCTTGGCGTCAGCGGTCAGGCGCTCGCCGCCTGGGTCGCGCAGCACCACGACGCCCCGCACCTCGAGCTCGCCGACGTTCTTCTCCTCGACGGCATAGACAAAGCGCCGGTCACCAAGCCCTGCCCTCAGAATCTCACGAGCAAATTCCTGTCTC
>NZ_RZRY01000926.1:0-2069 GCF_003998035.1 Mesorhizobium sp. M2A.F.Ca.ET.039.01.1.1
ATCTCGGTCGGAGCAGGAATGATGAAGGCTGAGATGGCGAAAACTCGCACCACGGCTTCCCACACCACGATCGTCGCCAGCAGAAGGATGACCGCTGGAAGCCAGCTGCCTGTCGCCTGACTCCAGCTTGAGGCAACCCGCGACTCCGAGAGATTGGTGATGGGTTGATCGCTCATGACGCGCCTCCCGGTTGATGGCTGGCGCGCAGCATGGTGCGCAGTTGAACCACCAGCCTGACGAACTCGGGATCTTCCGTCACCGACAGATCGCGCGGATAGGCCAGCCCGATGTCGAGGCTTTCGGTGATCCGCCCCGGCTTGATGCCCAGCACGTGGACATGGCGGGACAGATGAATGGCCTCGTCGATGGAGTGGGTGACGAGCACGATCGTCTTGCCGGTACGCTGCCATATCTCCAGGAGCGACTGGCCCATCTGGTCGCGGGTAATGGCGTCGAGGGCGCCGAACGGCTCATCCATCAGCAGCACCGCCGGATCGAGCGCGAGCGCCCGCGCGATGGCGACCCGCTGGCGCATGCCGCCGGACAATTCATTGGGTCGCTTGTGGGCGCTGTCCCCCAACCCCACCAGTTCCAGCATCTCCTGGCCGCGTGCCCGCAACTCCGCACGCGAGAGCGACTTGTCTGCAATGCCGAGCAGCATCGATGCGTTGTCGACGGCATTCTTCCAGGGAAGCAGGTTGGCCTCCTGGAAGACGAGGCCGATCATGCGCTTGCGCGCCGCCTCGACTGGCGAAACCCCAGCGATCGAAACGCTGCCGCTTGTCGGATCGACGAGCCCGGCCAGAATCTTGAGCAAGGTGCTCTTGCCGCAACCGGAAGGGCCGATGAGGGAGACAAACGATCCCTTCGGTACCGAAAGATTGATGTTTTGCAGAACCAGTTGCTTGGCCAGCGTCACCGAAACGCCTTGGGCGGAGATCAGGTCGTCATGGTGGCGGATAGGGGCTGGCCGGCCGCCTGCTGGTCGAATGGGTTCAATGCGCATGGCTTGCCCCTCCATGCGGCGCCCAAACCCGACCGGCCTCGTGAGCATGATGGGCCATCGGCTACTCCCGTCCTTCCAAGATGCGCCGCACCGCGACGAGCTTGCGCGCCCGTTCGCCTTGCAGCGCCTTGATCTGCTCGGGCGTGTAGGAG
Organism: Mesorhizobium sp. M2A.F.Ca.ET.039.01.1.1; assembly: GCF_003998035.1. Classification (NCBI taxonomy): domain Bacteria; kingdom Pseudomonadati; phylum Pseudomonadota; class Alphaproteobacteria; order Hyphomicrobiales; family Phyllobacteriaceae; genus Mesorhizobium; species Mesorhizobium sp. M2A.F.Ca.ET.039.01.1.1. Next base: position 1,159 of record NZ_RZRY01000926.1, read on the forward strand.
AACATCCCCTCGCCCGACTTGATGCCGAACTTCGACGCGTTGGTCTTTTCCAGCACCATCGGCGCGACATCGTCGCGGTTGGAAAGATCGGCGTTGAGGAAGGACGAGACGGACTTGTAGATATCGAGGCCCGCCATATCGAGCAGCGCCATCGGCCCGACCACGGCGATCTTGTAGCCGATGCCCCAGGACACGCAGGTGTCGAGGTCTTCCGGCTCGATGACGCCGCGCTCGACAAGGTCGACCGCCTCGCGCAGCAGCGCATAGAGCACGCGGTTCTCGACGAAACCCGGAACGTCCTTCTTCACCACCACCGGAAGCAGGCCGATCGAGCGGATCAGGTCGCGGATCGTCGCCACGGTTTGCGGCGCGGTCTTCTCGCCGGCGATCACCTCGATCATCGGGATGATGTGCGGCGGGTTCGACCAGTGCATGCCCACCATCCGCTCCGGATGCGAGATATTCGCCTGCAGCTTGGTGATCGGGATACCCGACGTGTCGGACGCCACGATCGTGTCCGCCGCTATCAGCCCATCGATGGCGCGATAGACATCGGCCTTGATCGAAATGTTCTCGGGAACGTTCTCGATGACCAGGTCGGCGCCCGATACCGCATCGGCTATGTCATCGGTGAAGCGAACCGTTCCGGCGCCGGCCGGGGGCGGCGCGATGCCCAGGGAATCGAGCACGGCTTCGGCCACGCCCAGCATGGTTCCAGCCCGCTCGACCGCCGCCGGAGCGACATCGTAGGCCACGACCTGAAGGCCGCCTCTGGCGAGCCGCGCGGCCATGCCGGGCCCCATCGTGCCCAGACCAATGATGGCGATACGTTGGATCATCACGCTGCCCTGCTTTCGGTTGCTGCTTTTGTTTCCGCGACAAGGTCGGCGGCCTTCTCGGCAATCATGATC
>NZ_RZRY01000927.1:0-2060 GCF_003998035.1 Mesorhizobium sp. M2A.F.Ca.ET.039.01.1.1
GGGAATGAGATGTTCGCGACATCTGCCTATGCGCAAGAAACAGCGCCGGCCGCGGCCGAGGGCGATACGCATGCGGGCACTGCAGTGCCTGCCGCGGAGCATGAAGCGTTCCCGCCGTTCGACGCCAAGACCTTCCCGTCGCAGATCCTGTGGCTGGTCATCACCTTCGGGCTCTTCTACCTGTTCCTGAAGCGCGTTGTGATGCCGCGTCTTGGCGGCATCATCGATGTCCGCAACGATCGCATCACCCAGGACCTCGACCATGCCGCAAGGCTGAAGGGCGAGGCGGATGCCGCCGTTGCCGCGTATGAGCAGGAACTGGCGGAGGCCAAGGCCAACGCCAACAAGATCGGCCAGCAGGCAAGCGACGCCGCCAAGGCGGACGCCGAAGGCACGCGCAAGAAGCTCGAGGCCGAGCTCGAGAAGAAGCTTGGCGAGGCCGAGGCGAGCATCGCCTCGATCAAGGCCAAGGCGATGAAGGAAGTCGGCACGATCGCCGAGGATACCACGTCGGCCATCGTCGAGGCGCTTGTCGGCGGCAAGGCCGACAAGTCCGAGATCGCGGCCGCGGTCAAATCCGCGAGCCGGTGAGGAGCGGGATCATGGACGCCACATCACTTGCCACGCTCTGGGCCACCATCGCCCTGATCATCTTCCTCGGCGCCATCATCTATCTGAAGGTGCCGGGCATGCTCACCAAGTCGCTGGACGGCCGCGCGGCCAAGATCAGCGGCGAGCTCGAGGAAGCCCGCAAGCTTCGTGAAGAGGCCCAGCAGCTGCTTGCCCAATACCAGCAGAAGCGCAAGGAAGCCGAGAAGGAGGCCGCCGACATCGTCGCCGCCGCCAAGCGCGAGGCTGAGCTGCTTGCTTCCGAGGCGGCCAAGAAGACCGAGGACTATGTCGCCCGGCGCACCGCGCTTGCCGAGCAGAAGATCAGCCAGGCCGAGCGCGAGGCCGTCAGCGAAGTGCGCGCCTCGGCCGTCGACATCGCCGTCGAGGCCGCCCGCGTGCTGCTCGCCGCCAAGGTTGACGCCAAGGCCGGTGCCGACCTGTTCAAGTCGGCGCTGGATGACGTCAAGGCCAAGCTGAACTGAGCTGACTTCGAAGTTTCGAAGTCAAAGCCGCCTGGGCAACCCGGCGGCTTTTTTGTTGTAGCACGCTCGTCATCCTAGGGCGGAGCAAGGAGCAAGGAGCGAAGCGACGCGCGCAGACCCTAGGGATCCATGCCGTGACGCTAAGGCGTTGCAACGATGACAAAATTCTGCGCCGCTGCGCCCCACGAAAGAGGTCACGGCATGATCCTCGGGTCAAGCCCGAGGATGACGAAGGATCGAGGCAGTCGCCGTCACTCCAACCCGGCCAAGCTCTCTTCCTCGACCACCTCGGCGCCACCCAGTCTGAACGGCGCGAACGAGGTCCGGTGCAGCCTCGCCACCGGGCCATGCGCCTCGATGGCGGTGCGGTGCCGGACCGTCGCGTAGCCCATATGCACCTCGAAGCCGTAATGCTCGTGATGGCCGCCGCAGCCGCACATCATGCGGTCGCGCATCACCTTGGCGACGATCGAGGCGGCGGCGATCGACTGCGAGCGCTGGTCGCCCTTGATCAGCGCGCGGCCTTCGCAGGCGAGGCCTGGCGGGATGTCGCGGCCGTCGGCCAAGGCGAGTTTCGGCTGCAGCGAGAGACCCGCGGCGGCGCGGCGCATCGCCTCGAGACTCGCTTTCAGGATGTTGCTGTTGTCGATGCCTTCGGCGCTGATCGAGGCCATCGAAACGCTGAGCGCCGAGCCAAGGATCTTCAGGAACAGCGCCTCGCGCTGCAAATGGGTGAGGCGTTTAGAATCGTCGAGGCCTTCCGGGATATTGGCGGGGTTAAGCACCACCGCCGCAGCCACCACTGGACCCGCGAGCGGACCGCGGCCAGCTTCATCCATGCCGGCGACCGGCCACAGCCCGTCGGCCATCGCCTTGGTCTCGATCGAGAAGTCGGGCTTCTCGACCATTTCAAAGAGAAGCGGAGAATCGGAACGCACGCGAGCCATGGTGCGGCGAGGTTCGCAT
>NZ_RZRY01000928.1:0-2059 GCF_003998035.1 Mesorhizobium sp. M2A.F.Ca.ET.039.01.1.1
CCTGAAGGCCGACTGTCTGATCACGGTCGGCGGCATGGTGCTGAACAACCCGGTGACCACGAAATGCGCGTCGAAGATCACACAGGCCTTGCCGGCCGCCGATCCTTTCTCCTCCCTGCCGGCGCCCGCGGTCACGAACCCGTGCAGGAATGTCAACGCCAGCAAGACGACGCAAACACTACAGCCTGGCACCTATTGCAGTGGCATGAACCTCAACGGCAATGTCGCGCTCTCTTCCGGGACCTATGTCGTCCAGGGGAATTTGAAGATCAACGCGGGTGCGGTCATCACCTGCGCCGCCCCTTGCACCAACGGCGTAACCATCTTCATGTCCGGCAGCAACACCGTCAGCATGAACGGCAACGCCACAGTGAATCTGAGCGCGCCGACCTCGGGCACCTATTCCGGTGTGCTGTTCTACGGCGACAGGACTGGCGTCTGGGCACAGAGCACCTTCAACGGTACCGCGACCTCCTTGCTGACCGGCGCCATCTACTTCCCCAAGCAGCAGGTCAACTATCTCGGCAATTTCTCCGGCAAGGGTGGCTGCACGCAGGTCGTTGCGGACACGGTTCAGTGGTCAGGCAATTCCACCATCAATCAGGACTGCACGGCCTATGGGATGGATGGCATCACGGCCGCAACGTCCATAGTGCTCGTCGAGTAGCGGCCATGCAGCCACCGGCGATCCGTTTCCGCAGAGACCGATCCGGCGCCGCCGCGGTCGAATTCGCGCTTGTGCTGCCGGTGCTGTGCGTCGCCCTGCTGGGCACCGTCGACGGCTGGTCCTACGTCACCAACTCGCTTTCGATGCGCGCCGGTGTGAAGACGGCGGCAAACCTGGTCCTGGCGGGATCCGGCGACGACAGCAGCACGCGGGCAGCCGCGCTGGCGAGTTGGGAGAAAAAGCCTACGGACGCGGCGGTCACCGTCAATCGCGTCTATAAATGCGGGACGATCGTAGTGGCGTCGGCGTCGACCATGTGCGCGGGATCGAAAGTGCCCACGATCTTCGTCGAGATCCAGGCCTCGGGCACCTGGAGTCCGCCCTTTGCCTTCGGCCCCTTTCCGCACGACACCGCGATGGGCCACCAGCAGGTGATCCGTGTCCGCTGAACAGAGAGCCAAGGCGTTTACCGCCAACGCCTCTGGCGGCGCCGCGATCGAGTTTGCGCTCATTGTGCCTTTCCTGATCATGCTGCTCTTCGGCATCTTCGCCTTCGGCTGGTCGATGAACTCCGAGTCCAGCGTGCGCTATGCGCTGGAGGCCTCCGCCCGCTCGCTGCAGCTCAACAACACGCTGACCCAGGCCGACATACAGGCGATCGCGACCCAGAAGCTGCAGGCGCTCGGCTTGCAGAACGTCAACGTCACGATCACCACCGATCCGGCGAGCGGCGGCTTCTGCATGGCGCATGTCAACGCCAGCTACGCGTTCGTCATCAACTTCCCCTATTTCAGCGAGTACCCGGTCAACTATGCGACCACGGTGAACGTGCCGCTGCTCAACAGCGTGCAAGGAGCTTGCCCTCAGTAACAGTCGGAACTGAATCGGCCGATTTGTGCCTTTTTGCGAAGCAGAAGCTGAAGGCGCTCGGCCTGCAAAATGTGAACGTCACGATCACCATCGATCCGGCGAGCGGCGGCTTCCGCATGGCCCATGTCAACGCCAGCTACGCCTTCGTCATCAACTTCCCCTATTTCAGTGATTATCCGATCAACTACACGACGTCCGTGACCGTGCCGCTGGTCGGCGGCTAGAGCAATTCCAGGAAAAGTGCGAGCGGTCAGGCTCGGCGTCTTCGCCGTAGCCTTCCGTTCGGAATTGCGCAAAAACAAGGAGATAGAGCGGTTCGCCGTTTCCGTGAAACGGTGAACAGCTCTAGAAGGGCAGGGGCAAACCGGGCATGAAACCCGTCTCCTCGGGTGGTGCCGGCGGCCTACGTGCCGTCCCATCCACTCCGGCTGATCGGCGCATCATCTTAGCAATCTCTAAAGTCGCAAGCTTGACGCCAGCCACGAATGCTAGGGATTTGCCATCGTCCTATCAGGAGCGCAG
>NZ_RZRY01000929.1:0-2056 GCF_003998035.1 Mesorhizobium sp. M2A.F.Ca.ET.039.01.1.1
TCACTAAGGAGACCGGCATCAAGGTCACGCTGCGCAATGGCGGAGACAGCGATTTCTCCAACCAGATCGTCGCCGAGGGCGCGGCCTCGCCGGCCGACGTCTTCCTGACCGAGAATTCGCCGGCCATGGCGCTGGTCGAGGCGGCCGGTCTGTTCGCCCCGGTCGACGCCGACACCCTCGCCCAGGTTCCCCAGGAATACCAGCCGTCGAGCGGCAAGTGGGTCGGCGTCGCGGCCCGCAGCACCGTCTTTGCCTACAACAAGGACAAGCTGAAGGAAGACCAGCTCCCCAAGTCGCTGCTGGACCTCGCCGATCCGAGCTGGAAAGGCCGCTGGGCCGCCTCGCCGTCGGGCGCCGACTTCCAGGCCATCGTCAGCGCCCTGCTCCAGCTGAAGGGCGAGGCCGCGACCGCCGACTGGCTGAAGGCGATGAAGGAGAATTTCACGGCCTACAAAGGCAACAGCACTGTCATGAAGGCGGTCAATGTCGGCGAGATCGATGGCGGCGTGATCTACCACTATTACTGGTTCGGCGATCAGGCCAAGACCGGCGAGAACAGCAAGAATGTCGGCCTGCATTATTTCAAGAACCAGGACCCGGGCGCCTTCGTTTCGGTATCGGGCGGCGGCGTGCTGGCCTCCAGCAAGCATCAGAAGGAAGCCCAGGCGTTCCTGAAGTGGGTGACAGGCAAGGGCGGCCAGGACGTGCTGAAAACGGGCACGTCGTATGAATATGCGGTCGGCAAGGATGCCCAGTCCAACCCGAAGCTGGTGCCGCTGGCCGACTTGCAGGCGCCGAAAATCGATCCGGCGACGCTGAATTCCAAGAAGGTCATCGACCTGATGACGCAAGCCGGCTTGCTTTAGTTCGCGTTCGTCCTAAAAGGGCAAGCGACCGTGCTCCCGCGGGAACTCGCTTCCGTGGGAGCGCTTTTGTTTTGGAGATGGCCTCGTCGATGACGATCATCTGCGTTTGCGGCCGCGGCCGCGGTTCATCACGTCGCTTCCGGGCGGCCTATTCCGACTGATGGCGTCCGCGATCCACCTCACGGCTTCCGCGCTGCCGGCGGCCGGAATGAAGAAGCGCCGGGCCATGTCGTGGATCACGCTCGCCGCGGCTTTGATCTCGCTCATCGCGCTGCTGCCTCTCGGCTTCATCGTCTGGATCGCGATCCAGACCGGCTGGGATACGGTGGTGGCGCTGATCTTCCGCCCGCGCGTCGGCGAGTTGCTGATCAACACGGTGCTCCTCGTCATCGTCACCGTGCCGATCGCCATCGCGCTGTCGGTGGCGCTGGCTTGGCTGACCGAACGCAGCGACCTGCCGGGCAATCGGCTGTGGTCGTGGCTGTCGGTGGCGCCGCTCGCCATCCCTGCTTTCGTGCACTCCTATGCCTGGATCAGCTTTGTCCCTGGCCTGCACGGGCTCTGGGCCGGCGTGCTGGTCTCCGTCATCGCCTATTTCCCGTTCCTCTATCTGCCGATCTCCGCCGCGTTGCGCCGTCTCGACCCGGCGCTGGAGGATGCGGCGGCGGCGCTTGGCCTTGGCCCGTGGCGGGTTTTCGCGCGCGTCGTACTGCCGCAGTTGAGGCTTGCCATCTGCGGCGGCTCGCTGCTGGTCGGCCTGCATCTTCTGGCCGAATATGGCCTCTATGTCTTCATTCGCTTCGACACCTTCACCACCGCGATCGTCGACCAGTTCCAGTCGACCTTCAACGGCCCGGCTGCCAACATGCTGGCCGCCGTGCTTGTGGCTTGCTGCCTTTTCCTGCTCGCCCTCGAGGTGATGATACGTGGCGAGGAGCGCTATGCGCGTGTCGGTTCCGGCGCCGCACGCAAGCAGCAGCGTGCCCGCCTCGGCCGCGCCGCCCTGCCTTGCCTGCTTTTGCCGGCCGGTGTCGCACTGCTGTCGCTCGGCGTGCCCTTCGTCACTGTCGGCCGCTGGCTGCTCGCCGGCGGCGCGGATGTCTGGCGCTGGGACGAGATCGGCCTGGCGCTCGGCCAGACGCTGTTCCTCGCCATCGTCGGCGCTGTGCTCGCGACGGTTGCCGCCATGC
>NZ_RZRY01000092.1:0-14316 GCF_003998035.1 Mesorhizobium sp. M2A.F.Ca.ET.039.01.1.1
GAGCGCGCCCTTGAAATAGTGGTTGACCTTGTCGAACAGCACCGACTTTTGCGCATTGTTGCGCTCCTCGACGGCGCGCAGCAGCTTGGCGTCGAACTTGATGCCCTCGGCGGTCTTGATCAGCGCGCGCACGTCCTTCGGGAAGCACGAGCCGCCATAGCCGAGTCCGGGATAGATGAAGTGGTAGCCGATGCGCGGATCCGAGCCGATGCCCTTGCGGACCTCCTCGATGTCGGCCCCCAGCTGTTCGGCGAGATTGGCCATCTCGTTCATGAAGCTGATCTTGGTCGCCAGCATGCAGTTGGCGGCGTATTTGGTGAATTCGGCGCTGCGCACGTCCATCACGATCATCTTCTCGTGGTTGCGGTTGAACGGCGCATAGAGCTCGCGCATCACCATCTCGGTATCCTCGCTGGAGGTGCCGACGATGATGCGGTCCGGCTTCATGCAATCAGCGACCGCCGAGCCTTCCTTGAGGAATTCGGGATTCGAGGCGACGTCGAAGGCGAGGTCCTCGCGGCCGCGCTTCTTCAGCGTTTCGGCGATCCTGGCCTTCACCTTTTCGCAAGTGCCGACCGGCACGGTCGACTTGCCGACGACAATCTTGGCGCTGTCCATCTCACGGCCGATGGTCTCGGCGACGGACAGCACATATTTCAGATCGGCCGAGCCGTCCTCACCGGGCGGCGTGCCGACCGCGATCATCTGGATCCGGCCATGCCTGACCGCCGCTGCCGCATCCGTGGTGAAGCGGATGCGGCCGGCCGCGTGGTTTTCCTTGACGAGGCTTTCGAGGCCCGGTTCGAAAATCGGGATCAAGCCCTGGTTGAGCCGCTCCACCTTCTTCTCGTCGATATCGACGCACACCACTTCATGGCCGACCTCGGCCAGCACAGCCGCCTGGACGAGACCGACATAGCCAATCCCAAACACCGTCAAATTCATTTGGTTCTATTCCTGTCAAAGGCCGGGCCACAAAGCGGCCCGGCTGGTTCAGATGTTCCCAAGCCCAACGGCCTGGCTGGTTCGCATGATCTTACCCGAAAACCGGTTCCACTTTTGGGGATCATGATTGGTTATTTCCGCATGATCCCCGAAACCGGGTGCCACTTTCGGGGATCATGCTCAGTTGCTGTTACTTATGCTGCATGCCAGCGATTCCGGAAACTGGCATGGCTGGCCCAAAGCGGTGAACGCGACGCGCTTGACCTGCATGGTGACCTTGCTGCCCGGGTCGACGAAGGCGCCCATCCAATTGGTCAGCTTGTCGCTGCCCCAGAGGCTGAAGAAGATTTTCTGCGAGTGGGTAGGCAGCTCGTCCGGGTTGGTCACCTCATGGACAAGCTTGCCGTTGACGTACCAGCGCAGCCTGTCCTTCTCCCAGACGAAGCCGTAGTCGTTGAAGTCCTTGTCGGCGCCGCCCGCGACGTCGACCAGCTTGGCGTTCTTCGGCTTGCCCTGGATGTAGCTGTTGACCTGCACTTTCGACGGGTCCTTGGTGAGGACCTCGAAGTCGATCTCGTCCCAGGGCTGTTTGTCCTGCGGGCCGATATAGGAGAAGAAGGCGGCGTTGAGCCCGGAGCCGGTGCCGGTCTTCATCCGCGCCTCGTAGACGCCGTAGCCGTAGCGCTGCTTGGTCTGGATCTCGGCGCAGGCGAACTCGCGGTCCTTCAGCTTGCGCTTTTCGAAGCTCAGCGACAGCACGCCATCGGAAAGCCGCACGAGATCCTTCGACCAGGTGCAGTTCTGATGGGCGCCATTGGTCCAGCCGTCCGAGACGAACCAGCGGGACTGACTGAAATTGGAGAAATTGTCGACGAAGGACGGCGCGCTTTTCAGCTCTGGTTGGGTCCCTTGCGCATGCGCGGGATGCAGGGTCGCCACGACTGCAAACAGGACGCTGGCCGCGCCGAACCGCAGGCCGGCTAATCCACTCCCCGGCGCATGCGACATCTCGCAAGCCGCCACGGTGGAGGGGTTGTTGGGATCTGCATTCATAACAAACTCACCTTGTGTTGTTCCGCCCCAACCCAAAGTCATTCTTGGCTCGAGCGAGCGAGCCGCCTCTGATCCTGCGCCCTTTTGAACTCCTCTAGTGCCTCGTACCGATGACGGCGCTTGCGGCCGCCGTCAGCCTCTTGCCGCGGACTGCGAAGCAGACCGATCGGCGCCATCCTCGACAATCGCGTCGAGCGAACGGCGCAGTTCCTTCACCAGGCCTTTCTGGCGAGCGAGCTCCGCAATGCGCCGCTCGCAGTTCAGGATCGAGTTGGTCATCGCGCTGACATCCGATCCCTTGCTCGCCGATGCCGAACCATTCTCCATCGCCTCGACCAGGAAGGCCGCGTTGGCTGCCGTCGATCTGTAGCGATTCTCCAAACCCGTTTTCTCCGTCTCGATCTCGGCCGCGATCTGATCGAACAGCTTCGCAAGCCGGTCGAAACGCTGGAGATCGGTCTGCCGGTCGCGAGCCGGATCCCGGGATCTGAAGCCAAAAATCGAAGCCATCTTGCCGGCCTTTCGAAATTGCTGCATTGCAGCATAGACTGCCACCCCCGCGGCGACTAGGCAACATCATAGTTTTGCGAATGCGGATTTTTTGAGGGCTGCGGCTTCCGGGGCGATACGGAATCACTCGTTTGCGGCGCTGCTTGCCGCCATCAGGAAGCGCATCGGCGGAACTTGCTGCCTTGGAGCAATGCCGGTGCGGCGGAACAGCGCGTCGAGCTTGTCGGTGGCGACGCCGCGAACGATCGGGAACAGATTCGACTGGCTGGCGAAGGCGTAAGCCGCGGCCGACGCCAGGCCACGCTCGGCTTTCACGTCGAGGAAGTTGCGCAGCCGGTATTTGTCGCGGACATGACGCTCATGGCGCCGCAACGCCGCTTTCGAGCGCTCGGGAAGATTGTCGATCTGAAGCAATGCCAGATCGGCATCGGCAAGGCGCTTCAGATCCTGCGTCCTGTGGCGGCCGCTCAGCGAATCGGCGCGCACGATCGCGCCATAGCCGCAGGACTTGATAATCTTGAAGCGCGCCCCGCGGGCGACTGCGCGCGCATAGAGCTCGTAGTCTTCGCCAAGACGCAGGTTTTCATCGTAAGTCAGCCCGTGCCGTTCGAGGAAGGCCCGGCTGATCACCGGCTTGAGGAAGCCGAGCTCGCCACGCAGGACGCGGCGCCGCGAGATGTTGCCGTCGATGAAGCGCTCGAAATCGAGGAATTCCGGGTCGGCGGCGAAAGGCGGCGCGGCGACCCTGGCGAGGTCGGGCGCGGCGTCGTCGCGGATCAGCATGATGTTGTCGGCGGCGAAATCCCAGTCGGCGGCGGCGAAAAGCCGGCGAAAGCGGCCTTCGAGGAAGAAATCGTCGGCGTCGAGGATGCTGATGAAGGGCGATCTGGAGGCCTGGATGGCGATGTTGCGCGCGGAGGAAGGACCGCGATTGACGTCGAGGCGGATGACGGCAAGCCGGCCGCTGCCGTCGTCGGCGGCCAAGGCCACATCGCGGGTGTTGTCGGTGGAAGCGTCGTCGACCACGACGACTTCGGCGACTTCCGTCTCGCGCAGCGCCGAGGCGATGGCGACGGGAATCGTCCGCGCCGCGTTGCGCGCGGCGATGATGACGCAAACCGCCGGGCTCGTCACTGGCGTCGTCAGGGGCATGGGTTCACCTTTCGCTTGCATGGGTGGCTGTCCCGCCCGTGATCTTGATCGTGCCGCCCGGCGCCCGCGCGACGGCGGCCGGCCGCTCGAAGATGCGCCGGCTGAGGTCGGCGGAGGCGGCCCAGCCGGCCTCCGCCAGATAACGGACGGGCTCGTGGCCGCACAGTTCCCACAGCACATGGCGGCGCTGCGGCCAGCGCAGCGAGGCAAGCCAGGGCGCGATCACCATGTGGAAGAGGTCGGCATTGCCGATGCGCGCCAGGATGCGAGCGGCGCGATCCGACAGCAGCGTGCAGCTGGCGCCAAGCAGCACGTCGGCGGCGCGCAGCCCGAGAAGCAGCGTGTCCGCAAGGCCCTGCTCGGCGGCGTGATCGAGCACCATCTGCTGCTCGGCCTCACTCAGCCGGCTGGCGCTGGCCCGGACATCGCAGACATAGCCGGCGCAAGGCTCGCGGTTGAAAAAGGCCTTGGCGACGCTGATCGACGACAAAAGCAAGGTGTCGGCCGCCGAGATGATCGGCATGGCCGCGCCGGCCACTTCGACCTCGCGCTTGCGGCGCAGGAAGCCGTCTATGTCGCGCGGGCTCGGCGAACCCGGCTGCTGCAGCCGATGATGGAGGTCGACCGTCGACGCTCTCGCGCCGTCCTCGCGGACCATGTGCTGCTCGCCGAGGAAGCGCACCCACCAGACCGAGCGCGACTTGCCGGCAACCTCATAGCCGATGGTCCGCAACGCCGCGCGCGCCTCGGCGAAGCTCGCCGGCGAAACCAGTATGTCGACATCGCCGGAAGGCTTCATGAAGTGATCGCCATAGAGCCTGTGTTGCTGGAGCGGTCCCTTGAGGAAGACGAAATCGATCCGCCTGTCGCGAAGCACGCGATCGATGGCCACCGAATCGCCGATGCAGGCGGCGTTCATCGACATGGTGCGCCGCCGATAGCCGTCGAGCCAGCCGGGCAAACCGGGAGGCGCCGCGCCGGCAGGAGCACGCGCGAGCGCCTTGAGCATGAACACGCCGACCTTGTTCAGCCTTGCGATGTCGGCGACATGAGCCGCCGAGATTGCCGGCGCAGGCATATCCGCCTGAGCGTCGGCGGCGTCGACGCCGGGGGCGAAAAACAGCCTCAGGCAGGCCTGCACAAAGGCGACTTCGTCGGCACAGCCAGCGGCGCGCAGCCTTTCATACGAGCCATCCTGCATCGCCATGCCCGATGTCGCTCTCCGCAAAAAAGCCGCCCGCGCGATCTATACCGCACTTGCGAAGAAAACCACCGGAAAAATTAGCACCACCGTCCAAGAGGCGGCTAAAGCAGGTTCAACTCCACAACCCAAGCGTTTAAAATCGCACACACTTAATCACTTTTGAAGACAAGCCTCCGGGACGATGCTGCGTGCCGAAAAGCGATGGCTTTTTGCAGCAATCCCTTCACGTCCGCGGGACGGATTTATCGCTCAAAAAATTGCTATAAATAAATCAATTACTTATATGATCGGCGAGAACGCGCGGTTGAATTCCCGGGCAGTCAAGGACTACGATGACAATGTTCGCGGCTTCATCACCAAGGAAGGCAGGCGCAACCGAGAATTGATTAATGCTTGGTAAATCACGCTTGACTCATGAATGTTGCCATGCAGCAATCGCATCGCAGCATAGCTATATGCTGGCGGCATTCTGCGGCCGCTTCCAGTCCTTAATTGGAGAGTAAAATGGAACAGAATGTTGAGAAGCATGAGTACGAGCCCCCCAGCTTGACGGTTCATGGTTCGATTGAAACCATCACGCAGGGTGGCGCTGGCTCGACGGCGCTCGACGTGAGCTTTCCCGCACACACGCCGGTCGGCGAGCTGACTTTCTCGTAAGCTTGCAGGCTACCCGGGAGTCTAAGTTGGGGCTCCGGATACTACCAACAGGCGAGCCGGGGGGGCCTTGTCCCCCGGCTTCCTCCCCAGGATCGCAGGCAACCGATCCCGGCCAAGGTCCAAGGGCGCGGCGGGCCAGCAACGAGGTTTTAGCATGCACTGGAACCCTTCGGACCATGACCGCGTGGTCGCGACCGGCGAGGCGGTGGCTTGTGAATTCGGCGCCGGATTGGCGCTGCTCCACCTCAAATCCAATGTCTATTACAGCCTGAACAGCGTCGGCGCTTTCATTTGGGAGCAGATCCAGGAGCCGCGATCGGTCCTCGATATCCGCGGCGCCGTGCTTGCGCGCTACAATGTCGATGCCGATCGCTGCAAGGCCGATGTCGAAGGCTTGCTGAAGGGGCTGACCGAAGCAGGGCTTGCGAGGCTCCACAGTGAGGAACTGGTCTAAAGCATGCCTCCCGAAAGCGGGGACCGGTTTCGGGATAAAGACATGCGTCAAATCAAAGACCTAAAGCGCATGGAGCGAATCCGAAGGATCGCGACGCGCTTTAGGATCCGGTCGCTGAGCGGCCGGGAGATGCTGTTTCTGGCGCGCTGCCTGGCGGTGGTGAGCGGCGTGCGGCTCGCGCTGACGCTTTCCTCCTACAACCACGTCCGCGGCCTGGTCACGCGGCTTGATGCGAGGCGCGACGCCGGCATCGCCGACCTGCGGCGCGTCGCCTGGGGCGTTGCCGCCGCCGCGCGGCTGGTGCCGGGCGCCAGTTGCCTCACCCAGGCGCTGGCCGGGCAATATCTGCTTGCTTGCCAGGGCAACGCCTCGAAGATCAGCATCGGCATCGAAAGGGGGACAGGCAGCGAACTCAGGGCGCATGCCTGGTTGATGAGCGGCAATCACATCGTGCTTGGCGGCTCGATCAACGGATTTACCCACCTTGTCGACCATGGGTCGTGACCGATGAGCGGCGTGGCCGGCATCCTGCATATCGGCAACGGCAGGCCCGCCGCGGCCAGCGACATCCAGCAGATGCTTTCGCGCATGCGCCATCGTGCCCGCGACGGCAGCTCATGGCGGACGGAGGGCAGCGTGGCGCTCGGCCACGCCTGGCTCGACACGACCAGCGAGGACGGGCCCGGTCCCCTGGCGATGGCCGGCGGCAAACTCGCCATCACCGCCGATTGCCGGCTGGACAATCGCGACGAGCTTTTGGCGCGGCTGGGCCTGCGCGACCGGTCGATTGCCGACGCGATGCTCATCATGCGCGCTTACCTGAAATGGGGCGAGGCCTGTCCGACCTACCTGCAAGGCGACTTCGCCTTCGCGATATGGGACCGCGATCGTCAGGCCCTGTTTTGCGCGCGCGACCATTTCGGCGTCAAACCCTTCTACTATCATTCGACCGCAAGGCGCTTTGCTTTCGCCTCGGAGATCGGGCCGATCCTGGCGCTGGACGGCGTCGGCAGGCGCCTCAGCGAGCACCAGATTTCCGGTTTTCTCGCCGGCCTGCCGGACGATCCGAAGGCCACGCCCTACGCCGAAATCTTCCGCTTGCCGGCGCGACACAGCATGATGGTGGCGGGCCACGGGATTGCGCTGCGGCGCTACTGGCAGATCGAGCCGTCACAGCGGCCGCCACGCGCTGACGCGGCCGAAGAATTCAGGCATCTCTTCGCGCAGTCGGTGGAGAACCGGATGCGTGGCACGTCGGCTGTCGGCGCCATGCTGAGCGGCGGCCTCGATTCATCCTCGATCACATGCCTTGCAAGCCTCAGGGCAGCGGCGACAGGCAACCCGAAGCTCAAGACCTTCTCGCTGGTGTTCGACAAGGGCTCCTCCATGGACGAGAAGCCGTTCATCGATGCGGTGCTCGACGGCAATCCGCTCGACGCCACGCTGATTGCCGTCGGCAACTACGCACCCTTCGCCGAGTTCGAGCGCATCCTGGAGGAGCAGGAAGGCACGTTCCTGGCGCCCGGCCTGTCCTTGACGCGCGACCTTTACCGGACGGCGGGCGCAAAGGGCGTCAAGGTGCTGCTCGACGGACACGGCGGCGACGAGGTCGTCTCGCAGGGCCACGGACACCTTCACGAGCTCGCCAATGCCGGCAGATGGCTGGAGCTTTGGCGCGAGTTGCGCAGCGCGGCCAACACCTATGGCGACGGCATGCTTCCGCTCTATTTCAAGTTCCTGACCATCTATGGGCCGGCCTGGCGAATCGCCAGGATGAGGGCAGCGGCCAAACGCCTTGTCCGCAAGGTGCGGCGCGGGCCGGCGCAGGCGCCACGCGCCGCCTGGGCGGGTCTGGTCAATCCGGGTCTTGCCGGGCGCACCGATCTTACCGAGCGCTTTCATCGCAGCGGCTACATGCCCGCCGCCGTCAGCGCCAGCGAAGCGCTGACGCATCGCTGGCTTCTGTCGACCGGGCTGGTGCCGCACGCTTTCGAAGTGCTCGACAAGGCCGCCGCCAATTTCGGCGTCGAGCCGCGCTATCCGTTCTGGGACAAGCCGCTCGTCGAATTCTGCCTGGCGCTGCCCGGCGAGGAAAAGCTCAAGGACGGTTTTGGCCGCCATGTGCTGCGCCGGGCCATGCAAGGCGTTCTGCCGCCGGCCGTGCAATGGCGGCGCGACAAGATCGATTTCACCACCAACCTGGTCAATGGCATGCTCGGCAATCACCGCGAGCTTCTGGACAGGCTGCTTATATCGGACAGCGAGCGGATCGCACCCTATGTGAACCTGCCTGCAGTGGCCGCGGTCTATGACCGGATGCTGCGCCAGCCCGAGCAGGCGACCCTGCCGGACGTCCAGCATGTCTGGCGCGCGGTTTCGCTGTCGCTGTGGCTGCGGCAAGTTGAGGGAAACCCCGCATGAACCTTCCGATCGCTTCCCTTGCGCGATCCGAGCCGCAAACGGCGGCGGCGAGCGGACGTGTCCGCCGTTTCTACAAGGCCTACGGGCTGGTGATCGGCTCCGAAGTGGCCTTGCCTGAGCTGGAGCCGACGCGCCCGGCGACACCGGATCTGGAGATCGCGGTGGGGCGGGTCGATTTTCCCGGCGCGGCGTCCCAGCGTGCCACCGCCTTCCGTTTTGAGCCGACGCGCCAGTATCTTTCCTGGCAGGCGGTCGGCACGTTCTTGATCAGCGGCGTCAACCGCATCGATGTCGATCCGGCACCAGGGGTCGACGATCCGCTGCTCGCCTTTCCGCTGCTCGGGCCGGTGATGGCGCTCGCCCTGCATCAGCGCGGGCTGCTCGTCCTGCATGCCAGCGCCATTGAAGTCGACGGCAAAAGCGTGATCTTCATGGGCGACAAGGGCGCCGGCAAATCGACCACGGCAGGCGCGATGATCCGCGCCGGCCATCGACTGCTCACCGACGATGTCGTGGCGCTGGATTTGTCCGACCCGGACCGGCCGATGATCCTGCCCGGATTCCCGCAGCTCAAGCTTGCGGCGGACGCGGCCGGCGCCATTCGCCTCGAGCAGGCGGAGGTGCGCCCGCAGGTGCATCCGCAGATCGACAAGGCGCAGCATCGGCTGCGTGACGGATTTGCGGCCGAAGCGGTGCCGGTGTCGCGCATCTATGTGCTCGAGCGGGGCGTGCGGGCGGCTAACTCCCCCCTGTCCGGCGCAGCCGCGCTGCCGGCGATCATCAAATTCTCCTATATCACGCGGTTCGGCCGGCAGGCGCTGCCGGGCGATTTCGCCGCCCTGCATCTGCGCCAGTGCGCGCAGATCGCCGGGCGGGTCGGCGTCAGCCGGCTGGAAGTGCCGGCCGGACTCGACCGGATCGACGAAGCGGTCGCCGCGATCGATACCGACCTGGCGTCCGGGACAAGGTGAGCCGGGACATGAGCTGGCCCTCGAAGCTTCGCCTGTCGCTGTTGCGGGACATCACCGGCTTCGGCGCCATGATGGCGCATGTCGGCGGGCGACGCACCGCGACGGCGCTGACCTTCCTGATCCTGGGCAGCCTCACCGAAGGCATCTCGATCCTGCTGCTCGTCCCGCTGCTGCGCCTAATCGGCAGGGCCGAACAGGATTACGCAGTTCCACTGCCGGAAGCCTTGCATTGGCTGGTGCCCGGCGGAACGCTGTCGCTGGCGACGGTGCTGTGCCTGCTTGTCGCGCTGGTGGCGCTGCAGGCGATTTTCAACCGCTTCAAGTCGGTCTACATGGCGCGGCTGCTCTACGATTTCGTCAACCGCGTGCGCATGAACCTGTTCGAGAGCATCGGCCGGGCGCGCTGGGGTGTTTTCACCCGCATCCGCAGCTCCGATCTCGACCACGCGCTGAACGGCGACGTCGACCGGGTGCAGGTGGCTGCCTTCTCGCTGCTGATGCTCACCCAGGCGACATTGCTTCTCACCGGCTATCTCGTGGTCTCACTGTTCATCTCGCCGGTGATGACGTCCTTCGCCATCCTCATCGGCCTGATTCTGCTGGTTGCGCTGCAGCCGTTCCGGGCACGCGCCAGCGCCTATGGCCGCACGCTGACCGGCAACCGCCAGGACCAGTATCGCACGGTCTCCGAGTTCCTCGGCGGCATCAAGGTCGCCAAGAGCCTCAATGTCGAGGCGAGCTATTTCGCCGAGCTCGGCGCGACGCTGGACAGGATGAAGGCCGACAACATAGCCTTCGTGCGCAACTCTTCGCTCGGCACCGCCCTGTTCCAGATGGCGAGCGTGATCGGGCTCAGCCTCTTCATCTACACCGCGCTGGTCCGCTTCCACCTTTCGCTTGCCGAGATCGTCGTGCTGCTCCTGGTCTTCATGCGGGTGGCGCCGCGCTTCATGGACATGCAGCTTCAAACCCAGCAGGTGCTGATCAACCTGCCGGCCTACGCTTCGATGCAAGCCCTTCAGGCCCGCTTCGACGCCGAGCGCGAACCGACCCAAGGCATGGCCGAACGAGGCGCGAGACTGTCGCTCGAGACCGGCCTCAACATCCGCGAGGCATCGTTCGCCTATGGCGAGGGTGACGCAAGACCGGTGGTCAGCGATATCACCTTCGACCTGCCCGCCGGCAAGGTGACGGCGCTGATCGGCCCTTCCGGCTCCGGCAAGAGCACGATCGCCGACATGCTCCTCGGTCTGCTCGAACCCACCAGCGGCCGGATCCTGGCCGACGGCGTGGAAATCACCGCGCAGAATCGCAGGGCGTGGCGCGATCAGGTTGCCTATGTACCGCAGGATGTGTTCCTGCTGCATGACACGATCGCCGCCAATCTTCGTCTTGCCGCGCCTGGGGTCAGCGACGAGGAGCTATGGGCGGCCCTGCGCAACGCCCATGCGGCCGATTTCGTGGAACGGCTGGCATCGCGGCTCGATACGGTGGTGGGCGACCGCGGTGTCCGGCTCTCCGGCGGCGAGCGGCAGCGCATCGCCTTGGCGCGGGCGCTGCTGCGCAAGCCGTCGCTGCTCATCCTCGACGAGGCGACGAGCGCGCTCGACTGGCAGAACCAGTCGCTGATCGCGCAATCGATCGAGGCTTTGCGCGGCCGCATGACAATTTTGACCATCGCGCATCGGCCGTCGATGATCGCCTTCGCCGACTGGGTCGTGGCCATCGAGAACGGGCGCATCGTCGAGGTCGGACAATACCGGCGGCTGAAGGCAAAAGCCGGCAGCCGGCTGGCCAGGATGCTGTCGGGCGAGCAGGCCGAGCGCGACAGCGCGCCCCCGGCCGAGGCCGGATTGGTCCCGGCGCCGGTCGAACGGTCAGTGGAGGCTGCGTCTGGCGCTTAGCTTTTCGCCGTCGGCGACCTTGTTCAGGATTGCCCCGCGGTCGGCTTCGCGGATCTTGTCGGCCGAAGTCGGCGTTGCCCTGCCGATCATGGCAAAGACCAGAAGGAAATAGCCTGCCTGGATGATCACGGCGCAAACGATGGCACGCAAGAGGATGGTGCCCGCCGACGCGCCGTCGAAATAAGACCAGCCGATGACGATCGCCAGCGCGAACATCATGCCTATGATGAATTTTGGCAGAGACATGTTCGCCGGCCTCTCAACCGAGACGAGCATGCAGAAGCTGCGACTTACCCACCCGCGTAACTCCCCGTTGCGCCAAAGAGCTCTTTCTGGCTGCCCAATCCGGCCGGTTGCTTCCGGCCTTCCTTACCCATGCAGACTATGACAGGAACAATTTGCGACTCTATTAAGGCGGGCTGATCGGAGCAAGGCCCGGCAGGTATGGTTTCCAATGATTTTACGAGATCGACTCTGCCATGCTGCGTCGCACACTGCGGCTTGAGCGGCTATTCAATGCCGCTTTTCTCGGCTCAGTCAAACCCGCGACTTTGAATAGTATTTTACCTGAATAACTTACCGTTGCGAGTGCTTCCGGTGCCATGCAACCGCGTTTCGTCTGCAGCAAAGAACGAACTGTCCAAAAAAGGCCTGAAAGGCGGACTACATTTTCCTGGTTTTCTGTCACCTTGTCATAAACGCGCCACAAAGGTGAAAATTTGGGCAGGGAAGGTTTATTATTTGGTCAATTCATGACGTGAACATTTCAGCGCGATGGGAAATTGTGTGTTGCGCTGCAGCATTTTTTTGATATCTTGCCGTAAACCATCCGTTCAACGTATGGAGCTTCTGCATGAGGGATGTCGCCAAGTCGGCTAATGCGGGTTTTGCGCAGGTCGGCGTTGATTTTCCACCCCCCATCGGCGGTCTGCTCAAACGCAGCTTCGATATCGTCGGTTCCCTGTCAGGGCTGGTTCTGCTCAGCCCGCTTTTCCTGATGGTCGCCTTGCTGGTCAAGCTTTCGGACAACGGTCCGATCTTTTACGGCCACAAGCGAATCGGCCGTGGCGGCAGGATTTTCTCCTGCCTCAAATTCCGCACCATGGTGCCGGACGGCGAGCGCGTGCTTGCCGCCTATCTGGCGGCCAATCCGGAGGCCAACGCCGAATGGATCGCGACGCGCAAGCTGAAGAACGATCCGCGCGTCACCCGCGTCGGCGCGGTGCTTCGCAAGCTCAGCCTCGACGAGCTGCCGCAGATCCTCAACATCCTGCAGGGTGACATGAGCCTTGTCGGCCCGCGCCCGGTCGTGCGCGACGAGCTGGAAATCTATGGCAGCGCCGCCGTCTATTACCTGAAGTCACGTCCGGGTCTCACCGGGCTGTGGCAGGTGAGCGGCCGCAACGACGTATCCTATGACACGCGGGTCGCCTTCGATCGCCATTATGTCGAGAACTGGTCATTGTTCGAGGACATTCGCATCATCTTCAAGACAGTTCCTGCCGTGTGGATGTCGCGCGGCAGCTATTGACCGGAACTATCGACCAACAGGCCTGCCCCGCGGCAACCGGGGTAGGCATCCGGCAGTGATCTCATTCGGGCGGATGGGGCCAAAGCGGATCGGAAACGTTCATTTGACAAAAGACCTCTTCGGACTGTCTTTCGCCTGCAGTCTCATATCTCGGACACCAGCCCGCGTCGCGGGCTTCTTGCTTGCGGCGTCACTGGCCATGCCGCAATTCGCCGCCGCCGGCGACTATCAGCTCGGCCCGCAGGACAAGCTCAACATCCGCGTCGCCGAATGGCAGACGGTCGACGGCACGTTCCGCGACTGGTCGGCCGTCAACGGCGAATATTCGGTCGGTCCGGGCGGGACGCTCTCGGTGCCGTTCGTCGGCGACATGCAGGCCGCCGGCAAGACGACGGCCGAGATCGCCTCGGCGATCGGGCTCGCGCTGCAGCGTAAGCTAGCGCTGCCCGACAAGCCGGAAGCCTCGGTCGAGATGGCGCAGTTCCGGCCGTTCTACATTTCGGGTGAAGTCCAGAATCCCGGCCAGTTTCCCTTCGTGCCCGATCTGACGGTGCTCAAGGCAATCAGCATCGCCGGCGGCATTCGGCGCAATGCCGACAACGGCCCGCAGATCGAAAAGGATCTGATCACCGCCAAGGGCAGCTATGACATCTATGACGACCAGCGCTTGCGGCTGATGGTCAAGCGAGCCCGCATCGACGCCGACCTGGCGGGGAAAACGACTTTCGAGGTGCCCCAGGAAATCCAGGGCGATTCGAGATTACCGACCATCGTCGCCGACGAAACGGCGATCCTGGTTTCCGACCAGAAGTCGCTGAAGCTGAAGCTCGATGCGCTCGACCAGTTGAAGGGTGTTCTGCAGTCGGAAATCGAATCGCTGCAAAAGAAGATCGCCAACCAGCAGAAGCAGGTCGATCTGGCGGAGCAGCAGGCAAACAGCATCGGTCCGCTGGCGCAGAAAGGGCTGATTGCCAATGCGAGATTGCTTTCCTCGCAGCAGACGGTCGCCGACCTGCAAGGCAAGATCCTGGACTACGAGACGGCTATCCTCACCGCCAAGCAGTCGATCAGCAAGGCAGAGCAGGACGCCATCGATGCCCGTAACACGCTGGGTTCGAGCCTCACTGCCGATCGGCAGCAAACGGAGACGAACCTCAACGAGGCGGCCTTGAGGGTCGGCATGCAGAAGGGCCTGATCGCTCAGGCGTCGGATCCAGCAACGACTGCCGCTCTCACCGGCAGTCAAGAACCGCCCCTGCTCTATTCGCTGGTGCGGGTCGCCGACGGCAAGACGAGCGAGATCGAGGCCAAGGAAGACACGCCTGTGCTGCCGGGCGACGTGATCAAGGTGAAGCTGGCGCCGACGACCAGCCAGTAGCGTCGCCGGCCACGGCTTGCACGCAGCGAACCGAGGAACGGAGGCGGGAGGGACACATCAGGCTCGTCCGCGTCACGGCGGGGGGGGGGGGTCTGGTTTGGGACGCTTGAAGGGATAAAATGCAGCCCGCAGCCCC
>NZ_RZRY01000930.1:0-2045 GCF_003998035.1 Mesorhizobium sp. M2A.F.Ca.ET.039.01.1.1
CCCCTTAGGTTTTATGGACGAAAAAGCCCGGCGCGATCGCTCGCGCCGGGCTTTCTTTTGGAGCAGATGACCGAGGTCAGTCCTTGGCGTGCAAGTCGGTGCCGAGCGTATCCCTGACGAAGATCATGCCGATGATCAGCGACATCGCCGCGATGATCACCGGGTACCAGAGACCGTAGTAGATATCGCCCTTGTAGGCGCTGAGCGCGAACACGGTCGCGGGCAGCAGGCCGCCGAACCAGCCGTTGCCGATATGGTAAGGCAACGACATGCCGGTGTAGCGGATGCGGGTCGGGAACATCTCGACCAGGATCGCGGCGATCGGCCCATAGACCATGGTCACGAACAGCACCAGGATGAACAGGATGCCGATCGTCATCGGCCAGTTGATGGCCGCCGGATCGGCGAACATGGCGAACGCGCCGCCGCCCGGTATGGTGTAGACCGTGACTTCCGTCGCACCGGCCGCCTCGTCCTTGGTCAGGACCTTGTCGGCGATCGCCTGCTCGGCCGGAACGGTGGCCTTCTCGCCGCCGCGGATCGTGGCTGCATCGAGCTTCAGTTCCGGATTGGCCGCGATGAAGGCGTCGAGCTTCTGGTCCGCCACCTTGGCCGCGGCGCGCTTCAGCGGATAGCCGCCGTCCTTCAGCGCCATGTTCACCGCCTTCTGGAAGACCCCCTCCTTGGCCTTGGCCTGATCGCCGGCGGCAACGGCATCATAAGACTCCACCGTCTCGTTGCCGATCTTGACCGTAGCCGCAGTTCCAGGCGCGGCCGTCGTGACGACGTCGTATGGCACCGAGTTCTTGGTCAAGAACGAGGTCGCGATATCGCAGGATGTCGTGAACTTCGCGGTGCCGACCGGGTTGAACTGGAACCTGCAGTCGCCGGGAGCCGCCGTCACCGTCGCGCGGGTGTTCTGCTGGGCGGTGGCCAGAGCCGGGTTGGCGGCCGAGGTCAACGCCTTGAACAGCGGGAAGGTGCAGACGATGCCCAAGGCCAGTCCGGCCATGATGATCGGCTTGCGGCCGATCTTGTCGGACAGCCAGCCGAACACGACGAAGAAGATCGAGCCGATGGCAAGCGCGATGGCGATCATGATGTTGACCGACTGGGCGTCGACCTTCAGCACGTTGGTGAGGAAGAAGAGAGCGTAGAACTGGCCGTTGTACCAGATCACGGCCTGGCCGGCGGTGAGGCCAAGCAGCGCCAGAAGGGCGATCTTGGCGTTCTTCCACTGGCCGAACGCCTCCGTCAGCGGCGCCTTGGAGCCCTTACCCTCGTCCTTCATACGCTGGAAGGTCGGCGACTCCGACAGCGACAGCCGAATCCAGACCGAAACGGCGAGCAGCAGGAAGGAAACGATGAAGGGAATGCGCCAGCCCCAGCTTGCATAGGTTTCCTTGCTGAGCGAGGCCTGCACGATCAGGATGACGATGAGCGACAGGAACAGACCGAGCGTCGCCGTGGTCTGGATCCATGAGGTGTAGTAACCACGGCGATCGTCGGGCGCATGCTCGGCGACATAGGTCGCGGCGCCGCCATATTCGCCCCCGAGCGCGAGGCCCTGCAGCATGCGCAGTCCGATCAGGATCACCGGAGCCGCGATGCCCCAGCTCGCATAACCGGGCAGCAGGCCGACCAGGAAGGTCGACAGGCCCATGATCGTCATGGTGACGAGGAAGGTGTATTTGCGGCCGACGAGATCACCGATGCGGCCGAACACGAGCGCGCCGAACGGGCGCACCAGGAAGCCGGCGGCAAAGGCCAGCAGCGCGAAGATGTTGCGCGTCGCCTCCGGGATCGCCGGGCTGAAGAAGGTCGAGCCGATGAAGGCGGCCAGCGAACCGTAGAGATAGAAATCGTACCATTCGAAAACGGTGCCGAGCGATGAGGCGAAGATGACTTTCTTCTCCTCCCGCGTCATACCGCGGCTGGTTCCGCCGGCGGCCGATGCCATTGCCATTTGAATATCCTCCCGTGAGATCCCGTCTGTCCTCGATGGCTGCGCGCCGCACTCCTCCGAACGCAGACTCAAAAACGCA
>NZ_RZRY01000931.1:0-2045 GCF_003998035.1 Mesorhizobium sp. M2A.F.Ca.ET.039.01.1.1
CTTCAGGCACGGCCTCGACCACGCGCCTGGCCATTTGTTCGTCGCAAAGCCCATCGCCCGCGGCAAGCGTATCGGCAAGGTGCAGGTCCGGGCTGTCGTCCTCGGCAAAGGCCGCTGCGAGCCCGCCCTGGGCGAGCGTGCTCGAGGCGTCCGTCCCAAGCGCGGTTCTGGAAAGGAGGACGACTGGCTGGGGTGCCAGATGCAGTGCTGTCATCAGTCCGGCGAGACCGGCGCCGATGATGACCGGCGCCCCGCCGATGTCATGGACGTGGGTTGTCATACGAAGAGCATGCGCTCGACGGCCCAGCGGGCGCGCTCGGCGACACGCGGATCGATGGTGACGATGTGGCGGTTCTGCTCGAGCGCGCTGCGGATATTGACGAGCGAAATGCGCTTCATATGCGGGCAAAGATTGCATGGGCGCACGAAGTCCACGTCCGGATGCTCGACGGCGACATTGTCGCTCATCGAGCACTCCGTCATCAGCACGACGCGCGCCGGCTTATGCCGTCCGACATAGTCGGACATCGCCGCCGTGGAGCCGGCGAAATCGGCCTCGGCGACCACCTCGGGTGGGCATTCGGGATGGGCGAGCACGGTCACGCCGGGATGCGCTTCCCGTAGCTCTCGGATATCGGCCGCGGTGAAGCGCTCATGCACCTCGCAGCGTCCCTTCCAGGCGATGATCTCGACCTTGGTCTGCGCCGCGATGTTTTTTGCCAGATATTCGTCGGGCAGCATGATGACGCGTGGCGCATTGAGCGACTTCACGACGGCCAGCGCATTGCCCGACGTGCAGCAGATGTCGGATTCGGCTTTCACGGCCGCGGATGTGTTGACGTAGGTGATCACCGGGACGCTAGGATAGAGCTGGCGCATCAGGCGGACGTCCTCAGCCGTGATCGAGTCCGCCAGCGAACAGCCGGCGGCAAGGTCTGGAATGAGCACGGT
Source organism: Mesorhizobium sp. M2A.F.Ca.ET.039.01.1.1 (assembly GCF_003998035.1). NCBI lineage: Bacteria > Pseudomonadati > Pseudomonadota > Alphaproteobacteria > Hyphomicrobiales > Phyllobacteriaceae > Mesorhizobium > Mesorhizobium sp. M2A.F.Ca.ET.039.01.1.1. The sequence goes on from NZ_RZRY01000931.1 coordinate 952, forward strand.
CTTGCCGGGATTGAGGAGCTTTGCTGTCTCGGCCATGAAATGCACGCCGGCGAGCACGATGATGTCCGCCTCGACCGTCATCGCCTTGCGGGCCAGCGCCAGGCTGTCGCCGACGATGTCGGCCACGCAATGGAAGATCTCTGGCGTCTGATAATTGGGCGCCAGGATGACGGCGTTGCGCTCGCGCTTCAGCGCCAGGATCGCGTCGATGTCGTCGGCAAAGGCCGGCCATTCGATCGGCGGGATCACCCGCCGGACGCGCTCATAGAGCGACGCGGCCGTTGGTAACGCGCCAATCATCCGCGCCTCCGCTTATATTCGGGCTGACAACAAGCGGCATATATCTACGTCGACTATAAAGGTGTCAAGCCCGCGAAAGCGGCAATTTCGTTCCCGAGACGACAGCGTTGTCGTCGAGAACAGCACGGCGGAAGCGGTAGAGCTTTGCTGGCCGGCCGCCTGTGTCGAGAGACGTCTCGCCGGTCTCCTCGACCAGCTCCTGCTGCTCGACAAGCCTGCGGAAGTTCGGCTTGTTGATGAGCCTGCCGACCAGCCCTTCCACGGTCCGCTGCAGCTGGAGGAGCGTGAAGGTCGGTCGCATGAGCTCAAAGACGACAGGCCGATATTTGATCTTTGAGCGCAGCCGCGCGATCCCTGTCGCCAGGATCCGGCGATGGTCGGCGACCATTGCCTTGCCTGATACGGAAGCGGCGGGAGCGGCGTTCGGATCCACACCAGCCTCCTCGACCAGCGCCGCTTCATAGAGCAGTTCGTAACGCTGAAGCGTGAGCTCCTCGTTCCAGGGGCGATCGTCGAAGGCAAACGCGATCGCCGCGCGCTGGCCGCGGTCGCGCCGGGAGGCCGCGTTCTCGGCGCCTTTCGCCCAGGCAATCAGGCGCCGCCGCAATAGATGCAGCGCTTCAGGCACGCCTGAGCGGTGATCCTCCCAGGGAAAAAAGTCGTACCAGCTTCTCCACTGGGATTTGCGCGACGCCGTCATGGCGTCCTGCCGGGTCAGCGCGAGATAGCTGATGGAGATGTTGCGCTGTTGGCGCCCAGCCTCGGTGCGGTCTCGGTCAGCGAAGGTATAGAGC
>NZ_RZRY01000932.1:0-2035 GCF_003998035.1 Mesorhizobium sp. M2A.F.Ca.ET.039.01.1.1
ATCTTAGGTATCTCTATAGATCTTATAGACTTCTGATTGCTCTGCCAGGCACCGTTCCTGCGAGCAAATCCAAAAGAGGAACAACGATGACATTCAAAAGCAACTTGAAGGCCGCACTGTTCAGTCTGCTTGCGCTTGGAGCGGTCAGCGGCACGGCGAACGCCCAGGCGGACGCTCCTCTTCTTTCGAAAGTTCCGCCAGGAACGGTCCTGACCATCGGTGACCCGGAGACACAAAAAGCCCTCGAGTTGTCAGGGCTCGACAAGGAACTGACCTTCAAGGTCAATTGGGCCAACATCAGCGGCGGGCCTCAGACTTCCGAGGCATTCCGCGCAAAGGCGCTTGATGTAGGAGCGGTCGCGGAAATCCCGTCGATCTTCGCGAACTGGAACAACCTGCCCGTCCGCAACATCGCCTACAGTGAACACCGGAATCCGATTGCCAATCCGATTTATCGCTTTGGCATTGCCCCAGGCGTCAATGTCAAGTCGCTTGCGGACTTCCGCGGCAAGCGCATCGCCTTCAGCCCGGGTCAGGCTCAGGGAACGCTGGTCTTGCGCGCGCTCCGTGCGGCCGGCCTGCAAAAGAGCGACGTCACCCTGATCGAACTGCCGAGCACCAGCGATGTCTACCCGAAGGCGCTGGCAAGCAGGCAGGTCGATATCGCTCCGCTCGGCGGCGTCAATATTCGCCGTTACATCAATCAATATGGACCGGAGGGGGCAAGCCTTCTGGAGCACGGCCTGCGTGACGACCCAGCCCATCTCTATGCGCCGCAATGGGTTCTGGATGATCCCGCGAAGGCTGCGGCGCTTGCGGAATATGTCGGCCTGTGGGCCAGAGCCATCGAATGGGTCAACCAGAACCCGGAAATCTGGATCAAGGAATACTATGTCGGCCAGCAGGGTCTCAGCCGCGAAGATGGCGAGTATCTCGTCCATCTGGAAGGCGAGCAAATCGTGCCTGCCGACTGGACCGAGGTGAAGAAGCGTCATCAGGAGACGATCAATCTCCTGGCGCAGGAGTTGGGATACGAGCCCTACAGCGTGGAACAGATCTTTGACAACCGCTTCGAAAAGCTGGCCGCCGCTGCTCTGGCCAAGAGCCAATGAGCCATCCGGAGAGGATATTGATCATGTCAACGACCTGGGATTTGGATCAAGGGAAGTCGGCCCGAACGTACAGGCATAGCATCGCTCCTTATGCGCACGCGGACACGACACGTGCGAGCGGGCGTCCACGGCTGCGCCGCAGATTGGGACCAGGCCCCGCGATACCCTTCGGACTGCAACTCGGGCCAGCGATACTTTTGCTGGTGTGGGTCATCGGCTCAGGCCTCGGCTGGATCGATCCGCGCATCCTGTCCGCGCCCTGGACGGTCATTGAGGCCTTCGCAAGGCTCATCGAACAGGGCCGCCTGCAGGACAACTTCGCGACATCGGCGACACGTGCTTTGTTAGGGCTCACCGTTGGCCTCGTCATCGGCACGGTCCTGGCGGTCATCGCTGGCCTTTCCCGCATCGGCGAGGCTTTGATCGACGGCCCGGTTCAGATCAAGCGCGCTATCCCGACCTTGGCGCTGATCCCGCTTCTGATCCTTTGGTTCGGTATCGGTGAGGGCATGAAGGTCACCACGATCGTGCTTGCCGTCATCGTTCCGGTTTACATTCATACCCACAACGCACTTCGCAGCATCGACAGCCGCTATGTCGAATTGGCCGAAACCCTGCGCATGTCCCGAAAGGATTTCATCTTTGAGGTCATCCTGCCCGGCGCGCTGCCCGGGTTTCTGCTGGGCCTGCGGTTTGCCGTGACGCTCTGCTGGGTTTCGCTTGTCGTGGTCGAACAAATCAATGCCACAAGCGGGCTCGGCTACATGATCGACCTCGCTCGCAATTACGGGCAGACCGACGTCATCCTGGTCGGCCTGACGGTCTATGTGCTGCTGGGCCTGGTTTCGGACGGTCTTGTGCGCCTGCTTGAACGAAGGGTCCTGTCATGGCGCCGCACCCTGGCCAACTGAAGCCTGGAATCC
>NZ_RZRY01000933.1:0-2030 GCF_003998035.1 Mesorhizobium sp. M2A.F.Ca.ET.039.01.1.1
GACAGCTCCCGGCAGCGCTTGAGCACGGCGCCTTCGTCGGCGCTGCGAAGGACGGGCGCTTCTCATCCGCGGCGCGGCGGGACTATGCCGAGGCCGCAGCCGCGGTGCTGACGGCCAGCGACCAGGCGGGGAGGACCTATGAGCTCGCCGCAGACCATGCCTTCACATTTGCCAAGCTTGCGGCGGAGGTCTCGCGGCAATCGGGCAAGACGATCATCTACAACGACCTGTCCGAGGCTGACTACAGGGATGTGATGACGGGCGCCGGCCTGCCTGCCGATCTCGCTGCACTTCTGGCCGATGCCGACGCCGCGGCCTCGCGCGGGGCGCTGTTCGATGACGGTGGCGCGCTGGGGCGGCTGATCGGTCGTCCGACCACCTCGATGCAGAGCCTCGTCGCGGCCTCCTTGCACGGCTGAGCCAGGCGCTCAGCCGATGTCACGTTGACAGAACCGGGCGTGCAACACGCGTTGCGCTGACACCAACGGCCGTCACCATGGCGGCTGCGGTGTTGAGCGTGTTGCGCCACCCGGAGTTTTCCCACTTGCTCCGCTTGTCTTGTTCGCCGTTTTGCTCGCCGCGGGTGGGTTCGTAGGAACGGTGGCCGAATTGCTCAGTCCGCGACATAGGCTGCCAATTCATCAGCCGTCCCCTGCGGAAAGGCTTCCTTCAAGTAGTCGAGGAACGCTGACACGCGGGGGCTGAGCAAACGCCTCGAGGGATAAAGGGCCCAAAGCGCCGTCTCGGGCCCTGACACATCCCCCCAATGCACCAGTGTGCCGGCAGCCAGATCGCCACTGGCAAGCGACAACGGCAGGCGCGCGGCGCCGAGCCCCATGCGCACCGCATCTCGGACCATGACGAATGACGCCAGGCTGAGCACTGGCTTGGCGTTGATCGTCGACTTGCCGGACGAGGTCATGACTTGCCAGGCTTCGGACTCGTTCAACGAGCCTCGACTGATCGCGGGAACAGGGTGCCCAGAGGCTGGGGCCGTCAGGTGCGGACTGGCCACCACCACCAGCCGATCGCGCAGGAACACTCGCCCGACAAGGCTGGCATCCGGCTGCGGGTTCACCCGGATGACGAGGTCGTAGGCTTCTTCGATCATATCCACGGCCCTGTCTTCCGTGGTGATCTCCAACCGAACCTCCGGGTATCTAAGGACGAAGCCGGCCGCGAGCTTTCCGACCGCGGTCTGAGAAAAGAGCAGTGGCGCGCTAATGCGTAGGCGGCCACGCGGGCTATGGCCGCCCGAAGCGATCGCCTTCGCCGTCTCATCCAGTTCTGTGAGCAGAAAGCCCGTTCGTTCAAACAGGGCCCGTCCCTCCTCCGTGAGCTTGAGCGTCCGCGAACCACGTTCGAACAGGCGCAGATCAAGACTTGCCTCGAGATCGGCCACGCGTCTGGAAAGAGTAGCCTTTGGCCGGCCGGCTGCGCGCGAGGCCTTTCCGAACCCGCCGTGGCGGGCCACCAGGTTGAAGTCGGCAAGAGCGAGAAGATCCACGATTTTGTTCATTTCTGTTCCACCAGTGAGACGACCCGTCCAAACATACCATCTATCGGGATGCATGTGGATCACTCATTTTGAGCGTGCCTTTTAACTCAAACAGAAAGTGAACCCCAATGACCATCCTCGTTACAGGTGCCACCGGCCGCGTCGGCCGCCATGTCGTCGATCAACTCCTCCAGCGCGGCGCAACCGTGCGTGTGCTGACCCGCGACCCTGCGAAAGCCAGCTTTCCGACCGGTGTCGACGTCGCCAAGGGCGATCTCCTCGACATCGATGCACTGCGCAGCGCCTTCAAAGACGTGAGCACGCTCTTCCTGCTCAATGCCGTCACGGGTGACGAATTTGCCCAGGCGATCATCACGCTTAACGTTGCTCGCGAAGCGGGCGTCGACCGTGTCGTCTATCTCTCCGTGTTCGAAGCCGATCGGGCGGTGAACGTCCCGCATTTCGCCGTGAAGTTCGGCGCCGAGCGCATGCTGGTGCAGATGGACTTCAGCGCCACGATCTTGCGTCCGAC
>NZ_RZRY01000934.1:0-2019 GCF_003998035.1 Mesorhizobium sp. M2A.F.Ca.ET.039.01.1.1
CGTGGCGACCGTCTTGGTTGGCAGGGCAGGCAGTTCCTCCATCACCCGACTCAGCGGGAAAATGGCAATCGCCTCCGTGCCTTCACGCAACTTCGAATGAAGCTCGAACGTGCCGCCATGCATCGCGAGCAGGCCCTGCACGATCGGCAGGCCGAGGCCGGTTCCCTGTTCTGCGCTCTTGATGGCGATGGAGCCCTGGCCGAAAGCGGAAAGCACCACCGGGATTTCTTCTTCCGGTATGCCCGGACCATTGTCCTTGACCGAAACGTACTGGCCGCCGCCGGCGGTCCAGCCGACGCGCACGCGCACTTCGCCGCCGGACGGGGTGAACTTGATCGAATTGGACAGGAGGTTGAGCGTGATCTGACGCACCGCGCGCTCGTCGGCAAAAAGGCGCGGCAAGGTCTCCTCGAACTCCTGGACGATGCGGATGTCCTTGTTGCGGGCCCGCAATTCCATCATGTGGCAGCAGTCCTCGACGATGGTCACCAGCATCACCGGCTCCTCGTTGAGCTGGTAGCGGCCGGCCTCGATGCGCGACAGGTCGAGGATCTCGTTGATCAGGTCGAGCAAATGCTGGCCGGACTCGTGCACATCATGGGCATAGTCGCGGTAGGTCGGATTGTTCATCGGACCCAGCACTTCATTGGCCATCACTTCGGAGAAGCCAAGAATGGCGTTGAGCGGCGTCCTGAGCTCGTGGCTCATTGAGGCGAGAAAGCGCGATTTCGCAAGGTTGGCGTCCTCGGCGCGCCGCCTTGCTTCGTCCGACATTGATTTCGCCGTCTCCACCTCGGCAATGAGCGCGTCCTTCTCCGAGCGGAAGGACAGCACCATCAACGAGGCCTGATTGAGGTGGCGCGCCACATAGCCGAAGAACGGAAGTGCTGCGATGAGCAATGCCGCCATCGTGGCTTCGATCGGCGTCCACAGATGCATAATGGTGTAGACATAAACGGCAACAGGAATGGCGAAGGTCGCGAACAGCGCGCCGCCAAGTGAGGAGGCCAAGACTGCAGTCGTCGCCATCGCGATCAGCAGCACCATGGCCTTGGCGACATGGAACTGGTCGATCTGGCATGTGTCGCAGCCGATCCATGCGAACCACGCCCAGCCAAGGCCACACAGGAAATGGCCGATCAGGAAGTCGCGGCGCGTCTGCGCCGGGTCGAGTTCGGCGGCCTCGGTTCGCTCGACGCGCCGCGACATGAACGCGACGATCGCGTAGCAAAGCAGCATAGCCAGAGCCCAGATGGTGATCTGGTTGTCCAGGCCCGCCAGCCGGCCGAGAGCCGCCACCGCCAGCACCAGCAGCGGGATGGCGACCGCGCTGACCACCATGGCGCGCGCATGCAGTTTCAGGAGTTCGCGATCGAAGTCGAGGCTGCCGGCCTGTTGCGAAAGGCGGTCGCGCGTCTTGCGCACCGCGCGCGCCACATCGCTGTTGCGGTGCGGTTTACGGCGGTCCACAATGAATTTATCCGCTGTGTTCGAGCGTAGCAAAGGCATACGGACTTCAATTTCTGCGCGCAGCGACTTTCAGTTCGTTAAGCTACGTTCGAATGATTAAGAGACTGTTTGCCATATGAGCCGTTTCGGGCCGCGAGGACCGCGCCGGCGCTATGCGGCGAGCCCGCCGCGCAGCCTGTGGCGCAAGCTGCTGGACTATGGGCTGGCCTTCCTCTTGCTCGGGTTGCTGATCCTGGTGGCGGCGCGGCTCGATCGCTTCGAGACTCGCAAGGAGCAAGGCACGGCGATCGTCAATGACGGCGATTCGATCACGCTCGGGACCGAGCGCATCCGCATGCGCGGCATCGATGCTCCCGAGTACCAGCAAACCTGCCAGAAGGCCGGCGCCGACTATCCCTGCGGCAAGCTGGCGCGGCAATCGCTGGTACGGCTGATCGCCGGCAGGCCGGTTTCCTGCAGCGGCTGGCAGCGCGACCGTTACGGCAGGCTGCTCGGCGACTGCAGGGCAGGCGACACCGACCTGAACCAGGCCCAGGTGCGGGCCGGATG
>NZ_RZRY01000935.1:0-2018 GCF_003998035.1 Mesorhizobium sp. M2A.F.Ca.ET.039.01.1.1
GATCGGCACGGTGCCGTCGACGACGACCGAGCCATCGGCTTCTTTCTTGACGCCCTGCATGTCGACATCGTGCTCGTCGGCGATCTCGCCGACGATCTCCTCGATGATGTCTTCCAGCGTCACCAGCCCTTCGACCTCGCCATACTCGTCGACGACGATGGCGAAATGCGTCTTGCGCCGCAGGAAGGCGTTGAGCTGTTCCTGCAAGGTGGTGGTGTCCGGCACGAACCAGGGCTTCGCCGCGATCTTCATCACGTCGATCCGCGAAAAATCGTTGCCGACCTCGTTGAGGGCCCTCAGCAGGTCTTTCGCGTGCAGGACGCCGACGATGTTGTCGAGCGAGCCCTTCCACAGCGGCATGCGGGTGTGCGGACTCGTGAGGATCTCGCGCACCACTGCCTCGGGCGCATTGTCGGCATTGACGGAGCGCATATTGGTGCGGTGGACCATGACGTCCGACACTTCGAGCTCGTCAAGCTCGAAGAGGCCCTCGAGCCGGTCGCGCTCCTCGCGGTCGGCTTCGCCGTCACGACGGGAATCGTCGCTGTCATGATCCTTGCCGTTGCGCTCGGATCGCTGCTGCGGCTCGATCGGCCGCAGCGCGTAGCCGAAAGCGGCAAGCAAGCGGGCGCGGAACAGAAGCGCCACGATCATGATGGCGGCGAGGACGGCGGCGACGATCCAACCGGCGTCGATCATCCGGAACGGTTCCTCTTGGACCGTTCGGGATGGCTCATCTTGAGCGCTGCGGGATGGCTCATCTTGAGGAAGGAAAGCACTTCCGAGGGCGGCACGTCCTTGGCGATGAAGGCCTGGCCGATGCCGTGTGTGAGGATGAAGGTCAGCGCGCCGCGCGAGACCTTCTTGTCCTGAGTGATGAAGGAAAGCAGCGCCTCAGCGTCCGGCAACTCCCCGGGAATATCGGCCATGCGCCAAGGGAGGCCGACGGCGCTGAGATGCGCCTCGACGCGTTCCGCGTCGTCCGGGCTCGCCAGGTTGAGCCGCGCCGAAAAGCGATGCGCCAGCGCCATGCCGATGGCGACGCCCTCGCCATGGACGAGGCGCGCGCCGTCATATTGCGTGGCGGCTTCCAGGGCATGGCCGAATGTGTGGCCGAGATTGAGCAGGGCGCGATCGCCGGTCTCGAACTCGTCCCGGGCGACAACGTCGGCCTTGGCGCGGCAGGCCTCGGCGATCGCCTCGACGCGCGCCGGGCCGCCGGCAAAGACCTGCCCCCAGTTCTGCTCCAGCCAGGCGAAGAAGGCCGGGCGATCGATCAGCCCGTATTTGGCAAGCTCGGCATAGCCGGCGCGGAACTCGCGGATGGGCAGCGTGTCGAGCACTTGGGTGTCGGCCAGCACCAGCCTGGGCTGGTGGAAGACGCCGACCAGGTTCTTGCCGCGCGGGCTGTTGATGCCGGTCTTGCCGCCGACGGAGGAATCGACCTGCGCCAAGAGCGAGGTCGGGATCTGCACGAAATTCATGCCGCGCCGCACGATGCCGGACGCAAAGCCGGCGAGGTCGCCGATGACGCCGCCGCCGAGCGCGATCACCACGTCGCGGCGTTCGAGCTTGGCGGCGAGCACGCCGTCGACCACCTCCTCGAGATGGGCGAAGCTCTTGGTCTTCTCCCCGGCGGGCAATGTGATGACGGCGGACTGGATGCCGCCTTTCTCCAATCCCGCCTTCAGCGTGTCGAGATGCGCGGCGGCGACGTTCTCGTCGGTGACGATGGCCGCGCGGGTGCCAGGAAGCCGGCGCGCGACCTCCTCGCCGGAGCGCGCCAGCAATCCGGAACCGATAAGGATGTCATAGGCGCGGTCGCCAAGCCCGACCTCGACCTTTACCGGTTCGGCATGGCTCACGGCTGCCCCTCGTCATTTGTGGCGCCTGTAGCGCCCGTCGCGATCGCCTCGACGCCGAGATGGGCGCAGAGCGCCGCGACGACTTCGCCGGCGATGATCTCCTTGCGGTCGTCGCGCGTCGGCACGGTCAGGTCGGCGGCGGCATAGACCGGA
>NZ_RZRY01000936.1:0-2017 GCF_003998035.1 Mesorhizobium sp. M2A.F.Ca.ET.039.01.1.1
CGTGACGACCGAGCAGCATCATTTGCCGCCGGACAATTTCCAGGAAAGCCCGGCGCCGGTGGTGGCGCCGCGCACCTCGCCGACCAATATCGGCGTCTATCTGCTCTCGGTGGTGTCGGCGCGCGATTTCGGCTGGATCAGCCTGTCGGATGCCATCACCCGCATCGACGCCACGATGACGACCATCGAGAACATGCCGCGCGACCGCGGCCATCTCTACAACTGGTATGACACGACGACGCTGAAGCCGCTCTATCCGCTTTACATCTCGGCGGTCGACAGCGGCAATCTCGCCGGACATCTGGTCGCGGTTGCCGCCTCCTGCGCCGAATGGGCCGAAGCGCCGTCCGTGCATCTGCAGGGCGATTTCGAAGGCATCATCGACACCGTCACCATCCTCGACGAAAGCCTGGAAGAGCTGCCGGACGACCGCCGTCAACTGCGGCCGCTGCGCCAGCGCCTGGCCGACCGTCTCGATGGCATGCGCCGCGCGGTTGCGACCATCAAGGCGCAGCCGGAGATGGCCTCGATCCGCACCATCAACCTTGCCGTGCTCGCCGGCGAGATCCGCAAGCTCGCCACCGCGATCCACACCGAGGCGGCCTCGCCCAAGAGCGATGTCATCGCCGACTGGGCGGCCAGGCTGGAAGCGACCTGCGAGGCGCATGTGCACGATTCGCACAATGACGAGAGCGCCGTCGCCGCTCTGCGTGCCAAGTTGCTCGCTCTGCGCGAGCGCTGCCGCCGCTACGCCTTCGAGATGGATTTCTCCTTCCTGATGCGCCAGGAGCGCAAGCTGCTCTCGATCGGCTACCGCGTCGAGGACCGCCAGCTCGACGAAAGCTGCTACGACCTTCTCGCCTCCGAAGCGCGGTTGACGAGCCTGTTCGCCATCGCCAAGGGCGACCTGCCGACCGAGCATTGGTTCCGTCTCGGACGCCCGATCGTCGAGATCGGCTTTCAGGGCGCGCTGATGTCCTGGTCGGGCTCGATGTTCGAGTATCTGATGCCGCCTCTGGTGATGAAGGAGCCGCAGGGCTCGATCCTCAACCAGACCAGCAAGCTCATCATCAAGCGCCAGATCCAGTATGCGCGTTCCAAGAACGTGCCCTGGGGCATTTCGGAAGCGGCCTATAACGCCCGCGACCGCGAGCTCACCTATCAGTACACCAATTTCGGCGTGCCCGGCCTGGGCCTGAAGCGGGGCCTTGGCCAGAACACCGTGATCGCGCCCTATGCGACGATTCTCGCGGCGCAGTTCAGCCCGCGCGAGGCGGTGCAGAACCTGCAGCGGTTGCGCTCGATCGGCGCGCTTGGCCGCCACGGTTTCTACGACGCGGTCGATTTCACGCCGCAGCGCGTGCCTGAAGGCACCGACCACGCCGTGGTGCAGAACTACATGGCGCACCATTCCGGCATGTCGATCGCCGCTGTCGCCGACGCCATTTTCGAGGGCCGGCTGCGCGAGCGTTTCCACAGCGATCCGGTGATCGAGTCGGCCGAGCTTCTCCTGCAGGAGAAGGCGCCGCGCGACATTCCGACCGCGACCGTCAGGACGGAAGCCGACGAGAGATCCAAGGACGAGACCGAGACGGAGAGCCCGGACAGCCGCGTCATCCTCGATCCCATCAAGGCGCTGCGGGCGACCAACGTCATGTCCAACGGCCGCTATTCGGTCATGGTCACCGCGACCGGCTCCGGCTACAGCCGCTTCGGCGAGCTTGCCGTCACCCGCTGGCAGCCGGATCCGAGCGAGGATCGCCTTGGCTCCTATATCTTCCTGCGCGACACCGCGACGGGCGACTGGTGGTCCGCCACCGCCGAGCCGAAGCGCGCCGAGGGCGAACGCGTCCAGACGCTGTTCGGCGACGACAAGGCGAGCTTCACCAAGTCCGTCGGCTCGCTGCGTTCCGAGGTCGAGTGCATCGTCATTTCCGAGGGCAATGGCGAAGGCCGCCGCATCACCCTCTACAATGACGGTGCCACCGACCGGCATATCGAGGCGACATCCTTCGCC
>NZ_RZRY01000937.1:0-2011 GCF_003998035.1 Mesorhizobium sp. M2A.F.Ca.ET.039.01.1.1
GGACAAGGCGCGCGAATGGCTGGCGGCGCGCAGCCCGAAAAAGGCGAAGCTGAAGCTGCTGCAGGGCAGCTTGGGCTGACACTTTCGTCAACAAGCTTGACACAACCGGGCGTTATGGCGGCCAATCGGGATCGCAACCGAGTTTTGCGAATGCCGCTTCGTTATATCCTGCCGTTCCTGCTGCATGTCGCATCGCCCGCCTCGGCCGCCGATCGCACCATCTACCTCACTTTCGACGACGGTCCGCTGAACGGTACAGCCAACATCCTCGACGTGCTGCAGGCCGAGCAGGTGCCCGCAACTTTGTTCATGGTCGGCATGCATGTCGAAGCCAATGCTACCAGCCGGGCGCTGTTGCAGCGGGCGAAATCGATGCCGCTGGTGACGATCGGCAACCACAGCTACAGCCATGCCTATAATCACTACCGGCATTTCTACGGCGATACCGAGGGCGTGGTCGCCGACATGCTGCGGGCCAATGTTGTGCTCGGGCTGAAGCCGGCCGTGCATGCGCGGCTGCCCGGACGCGACGTGTTCCGGCTGCCCAATTACTCGAAGGACGACAATTCGCTCGGGCTGGCCGAGGCCGGCCGCGAGGATCCGGACTACGAATTCGTCGCGGCCTCAGGCTTCTGGCTTTACGGCTGGGATCACGAGTGGGTGCATGAGGACAGCGGCAAGCCGGTTCAGAGCGTCGACCATCTGGTCAGCGAGATCGACCATTTGTTCGGTTACGGCCATTTCGCCAGGCCGAACAAGCTGATCCTGCTCATGCATGACGAGATGTTCCAGGACGCTTTCGACGGCAAGACGAAGCTGACGGCCCTGATCACGGCGCTCAGACTGCGTCACTACGCTTTCGGGGCGATTGCGGGCTACGACTGAGGCGCCTCGGCGTTCCGCCTGAGCATCGCGAGCACCTCGGCGAATTCGGCCAGCCTGTCTTCGGGAATGCCGGCCCGCAGCCGCTTGTCGAAGTCGACGGCCGCAAGACGCAATTTCTCGAACAGCGCTTCGCCGAGCTCAGTCAGCGCCACCTGGTGGACCCTGCGGTTTTCGGGATCGCGGCGGCGCGTCAGCAAGCCCTGCGTCTCCATGGCGTTGAGGTGATGCGTCAGCGTCGCGCCCTGGATGCCGATCATGCCGGCAAGCTCGCGCTGGTTGGCCAGCTCCTTCGACTTGACCGACAGCAAGGTCAGCCAGACCGGCAGCGTGCCGCCGGCCTCGACCAGCGCGGCATCGAAGGCCTGCGCCACCACTTTCGAGGTGCGGGCGAGGTTCATGCCGACGGGCGGGCGGTCAAATGGTGTCATGACGTGACAGTAGAGCATGCAATGAGAACGTGAAACTCAGCTTTACGAATTGACATCTAATCGTTAGATCTCTAACTTTGTCTTATTGATGGCGTCGCGACATGGCAGCGACGTGCGGCGGGCGACAGAGAGGAATGCGGTCATGCAATATGTCTATATCGTCGTCATCGGCCTGCACGTCATGGCCGGCGTGTTCTGGGCCGGCACGACCATTGCGGTCGCCCGCGATCCGGAGATCAAGGCGGAGCGCTTCATCCGGCCGCAGCTCGGCGCCTCCGGCGTGGTGTTCCTGACCGGCATACTGCTCTGGTATTTCTTCCATGAGGGTGCATTCGGCCCGATGGAGAAGGCGCTGGCGCTCGGCATTGTGACGGCGCTGATCGCCGCCGGCGTGCAGGGCGCGCTCGTCGCCTCCGCCAGCCGGCAACTGGCTGGCGCCGATCAAGCGACGCAAACGCAACTGCGGGCCAAAATGACCAGGGGCGAACGCATCGCCGGCGGGTTGCTGGTCATCACGGTGTTTTGCATGGCGACCGCCAAGCTTTTCTGAAACCGCACGGCCGGCAAAACCGACCGGGCGCGGCGCGCAACGGACCAGAGCGGCAGGTGGCTCTCCTTGCAAAGGTCCGTTGCGCGTCACCAGCCGGCTGGCGTGACAGCAAGAGCAGGCGGCTAAGCCATTTCGGGGCGTCTGGAGG
>NZ_RZRY01000938.1:0-2003 GCF_003998035.1 Mesorhizobium sp. M2A.F.Ca.ET.039.01.1.1
GAACTCTCGCTTCTGATCCATCATGGACACCTCGTAAAACGGCATTCCATCCCTCCCGATCCAAGGATCGGGAAGTGTCCACGATGTCTCCGAACGCCTGTCCACCATCTCCCCAGTCTGTACAGTTCTACGGGGAGAAGGTGCCCGAAGGGAGGATGAGGGGCAGCGCCACGCCTTTTTAAGTTCGCGCCGCCCCTCATCTGCCTGCCGGCATCTTCTCCCCGTAGAACGGGGAGAAGGACGCTAATCGCTCAAAACCTCTCCAGCCTCGCCCTCACCTTCCCCAGAAACGCCGCCCGGCTCTTCGGCGTCGACGAATCCATCAGATAATGCGCCAGGAAGAACGTCTTGCAGCGCGTGGCGCAGAGCGCCCGCATGCCGCGCAGGATCGTCTTGCGGCCGGGCTGGCCGACGACGACGCTCCACCAGGTCGGCGCGCCGCAGGTGGTGATGACGCCGACCTTGGTGACATGCCGCATCAGCGACGTGATCCGCCCCTTGCCGGCCGGCAGCTTGAAGGCGATGTCCGTCGCCCAGACACGGTCGAACCAGCCCTTCAGCATCGCCGGCAGGCCATACCACCAGGTCGGATAGATGAAGAGGATCGCTTCTGCCCACATAAGAAGATCGAAGTGCGGCTTGAGCGCCGGATCTTCCGGCGCCCGGTCATTGTAGAAGCGTCGCTCCTCGCAGCTCATCACCGGATCGAAATTCTCGGCATAGAGGTCGAGCAGCCGCACGTCCCAACCCTTCGTCTTCAGCACCTCGACGGCGGTGTCGCGGATCGCCGCGCAGTAGCTTTCGGGAACCGGATGGCAATAGACCACCAGCACGCGCATCAGAATTGATCCATGCTGGCCGCGACCTTTGCCATGAACGCGTTGCGCGTCTCGTCGGTCGAAAGGTTCATCGAATAATGCGCGAGATAGGAGACTGGAGCGCCGGGCAGAATCGTGGCCCGCAGCATGCGCTTGACGATCTTGCGCGGCGGGTCGCCCATCAGCATGGCGCGAAAGCGGCTGCCGCCATAGGTGGTCACGGCGGCGAGCTTGCGGATGTTGTGCAGCGTCGGCCGTACCTTGCCATCGACCAGCTTGAACGACACGCCTGGCAGGAAGACGCGGTCGAAAAAACCTTTCAGGATCGCCGGATAGCCGTAATTCCAGACCGGGAAGGACAGCACCAGCGCCTCGGCATTTTGCAATCTTTCGATGTAGCCGGCGACTGCGTCTGCAGGACTGCGCTGGTCGTGATAGCCAAGCCGCTCAGTCCGCGTCAGCCGCGGATCGAAATCCTCCGCATAGAGATCGCAATCGTCGACCACGTGGCCAGCCGCCGCGAGCCGCTCGACGATCGTCCGGTGCAGGCCGGCATTGAAGCTGGTCTCCACCGGATGGGCGTAGAGCACGAGGATGTTCATCAGCCCGCCTCTTGCAGGCCCTTGAACAGGAAGGGCTTGCCCGAGCGGTAGTCGTAGGCGGGGTTTTCCCAGGCGATCATCTTGCCGGGATTGAGCAGTCCTTGCGGATCGGTCTCGCGCTTGAAGGCAAGCTGCACATCATCCGTACGCTTCATGCCGCCCTCTTCCAGCGTGTAGCGGTGCGGGTTGAAGATCCAGCAGCCATTGTCCTCGTGGACGCGGATGATCTCGTTGAGCCGCTCTTCCGTGGTGTAGCGCACCAGCGGCAGGCCGGCCGCGCCAATCGCGCCGTCGAAGCGGATGAACTCCAGATGCGCCGGCACCTCGTCGCCGAAGCGCTCGACCATCGCCTTGACATGGGCGAGATGATCTGGCGACGGATAGCGCGCCTGCAGGTAGGTGATCGTCGGATCGACCCGGATCGCCCGTAGCGTCGTGTGGTTCCAGGTCAATTCATAGGCCGGCGGCAATCCTTTGAGATCGGCCTCCTGGTCGGCCCGAAACACGATCTCGCCCCTGGTGCTGCGGACAAAGGCGACAAAAGCGTCCATCGCGTGCGGCGCGATCATGCACACCACGATGC
>NZ_RZRY01000939.1:0-1998 GCF_003998035.1 Mesorhizobium sp. M2A.F.Ca.ET.039.01.1.1
CTGCTCGACGGAGGCGTAGAAGGCGTCGAGATCGGCATGCAGAATGGTGGCGGCCGCGGCGTTATTCGTGGCGGCCATCGCGCGCTCCCGTGGCCATTTGTGTGGCATTGCAGCATTAGCTGCGTCTTTTGTAAGGGGAATTAATAGAACATAAAGAGAACAAAAGAAGATCGCTGTCAAGCCGCCACGCTTGAGCGTGCAAGTTTCCACAACCAGAAGCCACAGCCGCCGATAGAGCTCAGCTTGCACGATCGCCCGTGAAGGAAATCGTGCGAACGGGAAGGATTGTAGGTGCTCTGCGACCGCCCGAGCTTCGGGAATAGAGATTTGATCTGATGTTTGCGACAAGCCGGCAAGCGCATGAATGTGGCTGACACTCAGCCAACGGTGGAGTTCAACTGCTTTTCCATAACAACAAGTTCCAGGTCGGGGCGCAGCGGACGACCGACCGAAGGGTCGTCGTAGGGGAATGCTAGAGTTTCGCCCGTCAGCTCGTATCCACGCCGGCGATGCCAAGCGATCAATGCCTCACGCTGCCGGATCACCTCCATTCGCATCCGTGGCGCCCCAGCCGCCGCGGCCTGTCGCTCGACCTCCTGCTTGATCAACTTTCCGATGCCAGCGGTCTGCTCGTCCGGAGCCACGGCGAGCATCGACGTATGCCACGCGCCATCGTCGTCTATCGCGATGTTGATGCAGCCGGAGATCGCGCCATCGGTCAACCGGCGCAGCAGAAGAATGCGTCCCCGCGCGATGAGCGCACGAACGCCCTCCTCGCCGATGCGCGGTCCATCAAGCAACCCACGCTCGTTGGTCCATCCCTCAACTGCGCCATTGGCTCTGTATGCCCGGTTCACGACTGACACTATTGCAGCGGCATCGCCCGTCACGGCATCAATGAAACGCAATTTTTCTACTCCTGTCGAAACGTTCGTCATTGCAACTGCGATCACCGTTGGGGCGCCCCAGCATCCGGTTTTGGGGTCACGCCGTCTTCGCACCAGCAGGAGCCGGCGACGTGATCGACGCCTACCTCGCTTGTTCGCCCGTCGTAAAGCCTCGGTTACGATGAATTTGGTTCGGAGATATCTCCACCTTCAGGAGCGCGCTCCCGACACCGTCGCGATAAAGGCGCGCAGGTCGGCCAGCATCAGTTCCGGCTCTTCCAGCGCGGCGAAATGGCCGCCCCGCGGCATGTCGGTCCAATGCACGATGTTGTAGGTCTTCTCCGCGAACGAGCGCGGCGGCGGCAAGAACACCGGATCGGGGAGGGCCGCAACGCCGGTCGGCACCTGGATGCGGGTGCCGGCCGGAAGCATTAGCGACTTCTCAAGCCGGCTGCCGTAGTAGATCCAGGTTGCAGTCACGAACGATGCCGGCGCGATGTAGAGCATGATGTTGGTGAGGAGTTCCTCCTCGGAAAACTTGCTCCAGATGTCGGGGTCGCCATTGGCGGTTGTCGGAAGATCGGCCCACTTGCCGAACTTTTCGAGTATCCAGCCCGCCGCTCCGACCGGGCTGTCGGCCATCGCGATGCCGAGCGTCTGCGGACGGGTTTCCTGCTCGTGAAAGTAGGCGCTCTCCTGATCGGCAATCGCGGCCCGCTTGGCGGCGAAGGACTTCTCCTCGCCGGTCGTCGGAGCGGCGTCCTCCGCACGCACGGTCATCATGTTAATATGGATGCCGAGCAGAGCGTCCGGGCGATCATGCGCTGCCCAGGCCGCGATGCCGTGGCCCCAATCGCCCCCTTGAATGAAATACCGCGCGTCGCCGAACAGTTGAATCATCAGCCCATGCACGAGCGCAGCAGCCCGCCGCGGGCCGATCGGGCGCGTGATCGGGTTGGAGAACGCGAAGCCCGGAAGCGAGGGGACGACAACATCGTGCCCGTCCGCTGCGAGCGGCTCCAACAGCCGCTCGAACTCGAGATACGAGCCCGGCCAGCCGTGGAGAAGCAGGACGGGCGGCTTGGAGTCGTCGCCTTTCACATGAATGAAG
>NZ_RZRY01000093.1:0-14300 GCF_003998035.1 Mesorhizobium sp. M2A.F.Ca.ET.039.01.1.1
CAAGGTGCGCGTCGCCATGAGCAACGCCTTCGCCATGGGCGGTACGAACGCAGTTCTGGCATTCAGGCAGGTGTAGAAGCCATGCAAGACGCCTCATTTGAGGTCACCTGTCGTATCTAGCTGCTTGCCGGACCACTATGTGAAGCGAGCGCTATTGGCTGCCTCTGCGATGCGGGAATTGGCAGCGGACGTCTCACGATCAAACAGGCATCTGCTTGTAGAATTCTTTTAATCGTGAAGCGGCGCGAGTGCGCTATCCGTTGAGGTGAGCAAGGCCGGCGCCCTGGGTGAGCGCTGGTGTCGGGTGGTGGAAAGTACAGGGGGAGCTGTGTGGCCCCCTCTTTCTCGGCCTCGACGATGTGCGAAGGAGCCTGTGCGGCGAACGGGCCGACGCCCCAGGCTCAGAACCTGGGCGAACCTAACTCCCGCCAAAGGACAGCCCAGAGCTGGATACACGAAAGAGATACT
Source organism: Mesorhizobium sp. M2A.F.Ca.ET.039.01.1.1 (assembly GCF_003998035.1). Taxonomy (NCBI): domain Bacteria; kingdom Pseudomonadati; phylum Pseudomonadota; class Alphaproteobacteria; order Hyphomicrobiales; family Phyllobacteriaceae; genus Mesorhizobium; species Mesorhizobium sp. M2A.F.Ca.ET.039.01.1.1. The sequence goes on from NZ_RZRY01000093.1 coordinate 469, forward strand.
GAACCCGCGAATCAGATTCTGATCAATCGTCGTGTCTGAGCTCCGCTCGGCTCTTACGGAGATAATCGCGCGGCCCGGCAACGGCCGCGCGTGCCGCGGGCGTGAGCTTTGCGCTTCGTCAGAAGTGCCTCGAGCGTGACGACGATAATTGACCAGCCATATGGAACGCATTCGCCCAGTTATCCAAAGCGTGGATACCTTTCATCTAAACAAAGGATTTTACCGTTTTTGCTGCAGGTCCCATAGAGGCGCTTCAAGTTGGAAAGATAGGTAGTTCCCATGGTTGCGTTGGATCCGAGGAGCATCATCTGGTGTGCGGGGCGCACAAAGTCAGTCGCATCTGCATTACGGCTTGGTCTTTCGGCGGTCTCCACAAGTTACGCCCCGTTGGTGCGATGCCAATTATTTAACCAATGCTTGGACATTTATCTCAACCAGACAGCTCCAAGGTGAGGTCTTCCATGCGCCCGAATGTCGATTGGAAGTTGTGCTGGGAAAATGAGCTGCAACTGGCCGACCATGTCGAACTCTCCGACTTTTTTCGAAAGACCTATGGACGGACTGGCGCCTTCAACGCGGAGCCATTCGAAGGCGGCCGCAGTTGGGCCGGCGCGAGGCCGGAATTCCGCGCAATCGGCTACGACGCGCATGGGGTAGCGGCTCACATCGGCATGCTGCGGCGCTTCATCAAAGTTGGCGAGGTCGACTTGATCGTCGCTGAATTGGGCCTGTACGCGGTTCGTCCGGATCTTGAAGGGCTCGGAATCGGTTTTTCGATGCGCGTGGCGTACCCAGTGCTCCATCAGTTGGGTGTTCCATTCGCTTTCGGCACGGTTCGGCACGCGCTGCGAAACCATGTCGAAAGATTCTGCAGAGCCGGCCTCGCGAACATTGTGTCGGGCGTTCGCGTACGATCGACCCGTCCAGATGTGCATCCCGACCTGCCGCCCACGCGCCTGGAAGACGTACTCGTGTTGGTTTCGCCGATCGGACGCTCGATGGACGAGTGGCCGTCCGGTACCCTGATCGACCGGAACGGTCCGGAACTATGAAGCCTCTGGACTACATATGCGAAGGGCAGAGTGACAATGCCGATGGCACTGCAGAGCGCAGCGTCTATCTGACGTTTGACGATGGTCCCAATTCATTTTTCACACCGCAGATACTCAATGTGCTGGCGCAACATCAGGTGACGGCGACCTTCTTCGTTGTTGGGGCCTACGCGGCCGACGAGCCGGAACTCGTTCGCCGAATTATTACAGACGGGCACGGTATAGCCAACCACACGATGACTCATCCGGACCTGGCCAAATGCGGGTCCGTCGAAGTCGACTGCCAGATAGTTGAGGCAAACAGAGTCATAGGGATGGCTTGCCCGCAGGCCATGGTTCGGTACTTTCGTGCACCGTATGGCATCTGGACCGAAGAAGTAATCGCTGCATCAGCGGGTGCGGCATTGGCGCCCGTCCATTGGTCCATTGATCCACGCGACTGGTCTCGCCCCGGCGTTGACGCCATCGTCGACAGAGTGCTCGCCGATATCCGGCCGGGCGCAATCGTGCTGTTGCACGACGGGTGCGCTCCCGACGAATTGCAACCAGGCAATCAAGCCAGTCTGCGCGACCAGACGGTGACAGCGTTGTCACGCCTAATTCCAGAATTGCACGGCCGCGGATTTGTAATCCGATCACTTCCTCAACACCCCTGAACAAACAGAGATCCTATGGACCTTCTCACCACAGCCAGTACTGTTGCCGTTTCGTCTTATGCGGTGCTCTCGACTGTTTACAGAGGCATGCAAGCGGTCTACTCCCAACCGGAAAATGTTACGCCGCCGTCGGAAAGCTTGTTCGGATCCGACCGTTGGCCGAGCGTGGATGTCATTATCCCCTGCTACAATGAGGACCCGCGCACACTCGCGGCGTGTTTAGCTTCCATTGCAAATCAAGATTACGCCGGAACATTTCAGGTCTATCTGGTTGACGACGGTTCTGGAAATCGTAATGCCGTCATCCCGGTACATCACGCCTACGAGGGCGACCCGAGATTCAATTTCATTCTGCTCCGCGAGAATGTTGGCAAACGCAAGGCGCAGATCGCCGCCATCCGCCGCTCATCTGGAGATTTCGTGCTCAGCGTCGACTCTGACACGACACTTGCGTCCGACGTCATCACAAAGCTTGCAGTAAAAATGCGGGATTCCATGGTCGGAGCGGCCATGGGCCAGCTGACGGCATACAACCGCAGCGACACTTGGTTGACCCGATTGATCGATATGGAATACTGGCTGGCTTGCAATGAGGAGCGCGCGGCGCAAGGTCGCTTTGGTGCGGTCATGTGCTGCTGCGGCCCATGTGCAATGTACCGCCGGTCTTGTCTCCTTTCTCTGCTGGATCAATACGAGACGCAGCTGTTCAGGGGGAAACCAAGCGACTTCGGTGAAGACCGTCATCTTACGATCCTCATGCTGAAAGCAGGCTTTCGAACCGAGTACGTTCCAGGTGCCGTCGCGGCGACAGTCGTTCCGGACAAGATGGGACCTTATTTGCGCCAACAACTCCGCTGGGCACGAAGCACCTTCCGGGACACGATGCTTGCGCGAGGTCTACTGCGTGGCCTGGATCGCTATCTAACTTTGGATGTGATGGGAGAGAATCTCGGCCCATTGTTGCTCGGCATCGCGGTAGTAACGGCGCTCGGTGAGCTACTATTTTCACATACAGTAAATTGGTGGACGGTGCTGGCTATTGTCACGATGACCATAATCAGATCTACGGTGTTATCTTTCCGCACTCGGCAGCTTCGATTCATCGGCTATTCAATGCACGCGTTAATCAGGATATTCCTGTTGATCCCCTTGAAGGCTTACGCCCTGTGTACATTGAGCAATAGCGATTGGCTGTCGCGTAAAAGTGTTCCCCTGCCCAACAGGAGCACAAAGGAAATCACAAGCGCGATGCCGCTTGCCGGAGCAAATGCTGCGGGCAATTCTGGAATTGCGGAGTCACTTCATACTGCAGATCTTTCGCTCACAGCTGGTGAAGTCTGACGGCCTTGCAGCGCCGAGTGACCGAGTAAGTTGTGTCAGTCGACACGGGGTGAAGCTTTCGAGTTACCTATGGTCAGAACGGGAACTATCTGGAAGCGACACGTGGCATCTTGACGTTATTCTTTGGCGGAAGCGATACACGCGTCGCTCCGGCCGCGACTTTCCAAAGGTGCCATCTCAAGGCGGTGGCCTGCTCTGAACCAGAATTCGCAAGTAAGCTGCCGGTGGCCAATCGGACTCATTCCGCTTGAGATAGACGCATGTCCAATGTAGCAATCGACCTTACCGGCGTAACCAAATTATTCGGAAACAAGCTCGTTGTGGACGGGCTGTCCTTCACCGTTGCATCGGGAGAGTGCTTCGGTCTGCTGGGGCCGAACGGCGCAGGCAAGAGCACGATTGCGCGTATGCTCCTCGGTATGACCCGGCCTGACGCGGGTGATATAACAGTCCTCGGTCTACCAGTGCCGGCACGCAGCCGCTTGGCCCGCAAGGGCATAGGCGTGGTCCCGCAGTTCGACAATCTCGACCTGGAATTTACGGTACGCGAGAACCTGTTGGTGTTCGGGCGCTACTTCGGCATGAGTACAAGAGAGATCAACGCCGTCATCCCACGGCTCCTCGAGTTCGCTCGCCTTGAGAGCAAGGCGGATTCACGTGTCGGCCTGCTATCCGGCGGGATGAAGCGGCGCCTGACGCTGGCACGTGCTCTGATCAACGACCCCCAGTTGCTTGTGATGGATGAGCCCACGACCGGCCTCGACCCGCATGCCCGCCATCTGATCTGGGAGCGACTTCGTTTCCTGCTGGCGAGCGGAAAAACGATCATTTTGACCACCCATTTCATGGAAGAGGCTGAGCGGCTTTGTGATCGGCTGTGTGTTCTCGAGCGGGGACGCAAGATCGCCGAGGGCAGTCCTCATGCGCTGATCGACGAGTACATTGGGTGCAACGTGATCGAGATCTTCGGCGGCAATCCACAGGAGCTGATTTCGCTGATCAGACCGTACGTTCAGCGTGTCGAGGTAAGCGGCGAGACGCTCTTTTGCTATGCGCCTGAGCCGGAGGATGTGCGCATCCAGCTTCGCGGTCGAGCGGGTCTGCGTATTCTAGAGCGTCCACCCAGTCTGGAGGACGTTTTCTTGAGGTTAACCGGACGTGAGATGGAGAAGTGAGCAATGGGTGAACGTTTTGCGGCCGCTCTACCCGCCAACGCCTGGAACTGGATCGCGGTGTGGCGCCGCAATCATCTGGCATGGAAGAAGGTGGCATTTGCTTCAATGCTCGGCACCCTTGCTGATCCGATGATTTACCTTTTCGGGCTCGGCACTGGCCTTGGACTGTTGGTAGGCCGCATCGAAGGTGCATCCTACATCGCCTTTCTGGCAGCCGGCATGGTTGCGACGAGCGCGATGACAGCATCAACCTTCGAAACAATTTACGCGGTTTTCGGTCGAATGCGCGATCAGGGCACTTGGGAAGCAATCCTGCACACACAACTTACCCTCGGCGACATCGTTCTCGGTGAATTGACCTGGGCAGCCACAAAGGCCTTTCTGGCCGGTACGACAATTGCGATTGTTGCCGCCGCGCTAGGTTATGCCGCGTGGACGTCGGTTCTCTACGTGCTGCCGGTCATCGCTCTCACCGGGTTCGCCTTTGCGAGCCTGGCCATGCTCGTCATCGCGCTCGCGCCCAGTTATCACTATTTTATTTTCTATCAGACGCTTGTCATCACACCCATGCTGTTCCTTTCGGGCGCGGTTTTTCCAGTCGGCCAATTGCCAGGAGTGTTTCAGCAGATTGCGGCCTTCTCGCCGCTGGCGAATTCTATCGATCTAATCCGTCCGGTGATGCTCGGCCGCCTGGGCGACAATGTAGGGCTGCATATAGGCGCACTTTGCATGTTCGCTGTATTGCCTTTTTTTCTGTCGGCTGGACTGTTTCATCGACGACTAATGCGTTGACGCTTACCTACGCCCATCAACGAGAAGGAGGTCCGCAATGCCGGATTGCAAACTGCCCCCAGCGGCCCGGAGGCATGCGTGTGCCAGGAATCGCGAGTGGTACAACAACGCCGAAGCCGGGCGCCACCCAGCCGCTGCAGGCACGCGCCCATCTTCGCGACCACACCTCGGAGTACAGGCTGGGTGGTGAGGCGCGCGGACCCACCCGGAGCGTTCAAGCGATAGCAGCCAAGCTTCTTGTGCGCGTCCCCAGACCGTCGCGGCCATTATTTAGTTGGATACACATGCAATGACCCACAACGAACCAACTCCTGAGCCTTTTGTGATCCTTGCTATGCCAAGGACCGGAACACACTATTTAGAAGAATTGCTAAACGAGCATCCGACCGTTCTGAGTAACGGTGAGTTGCTAAACGAATATGATCCCAATTGGCCCAGCACGGATCGCCTGCTAGGCACGGATCGCGAGCTTCTTGAGCTTGCCTATGTGCGCTGCCCTATGCGCGACTACAAGAATGTGACGCATCTTGGCTGCAAGATCAATGAACCTCAGTTTCGCGAGCGTCCAGCATTCTTTGCGGAATTAGCTCGTTGGCCAGCACTCAAGGTCATCCTCGTTGTTCGCCGAAACGTATTGGAATCGCTCCGATCCTTTGTGCAGGCCAGGGAAAGCGGTCAGTGGCTGAAGTTCAGCTCGGACAACGATACCGCTCGGCCACCGAGCGTCAGGTTGTCAATCGCCGACTGTGAGGCTTATTTCAAAGCCGCCGACGATTTTCACGCTCGCGTTATGGACTCCTTCACGTCGACCAACCTGCTTGTAATGGAATACGAGAGCCTACTTCACGAACCTGCCCAATGCTTGGGAGCGGTTTGGGATTTCCTGGGCGTTCCAGCGCTTGAGCCATCAGATAACGCCATCTTGCAGCGCCAGGAAACGCGACCGCTTGATCAAACGGTGGAGAACTTTGACGAGTTGCGGATTCACTTCGCACGCGGACCTTATTCAAGATTTTTTGACCTCGGAGATTCAATGCGCTCCTACGCTTAATCGCTTGTACCGCGTGCTCTGATGGGCGTGTAGGATATCCTGCAGTTTGCGCGCATTCCGTTCCAAAACTGACAAACCAAAGTCACCAAGGCAACCGGCAGTCGATCTGCGGCGAACATCAAAGGGCACGGGCGCAAGGCGACCTGGTCAATTCCCTCTCTGATGAAGCACTTCCTCAGACGCGATCTTTGGCGAGCCTCGAGTGCAGAATTCCGGCAAGGTGGAGGGTTCCAGTGCGCAACTGCACCAATCTCGCTGGACGGGACAGGCGTCCAGTTGGCACGGCGCTTGCTCCGAGATGACAGCAGCGCTCGACCGGAGCGCAGCATGGGAGAAGGAGGAGCCCCCACCCCGATCCGGTCAGGGAGAGAGAAACGATGTTGGTTCCAAGAGTCCCCCGCGCGATCGCAGCGCCCCGCAAGCGCCATTTTGCCCGGACCTACGTGCAGGTACTTGCCGCCATGGTCCTTGGAGCCGCAATTGGCTACCTCTATCCGGAAACCGGCCAAAGCCTGAAGCCGCTCGGCGATGCCTTCATCAAAGTCATCAAGATGATTATCGCACCTGTCATCTTCCTGACAATTGCGACCGGCATTGCCGGCATGAGCGATCTGCAGAAGGTCGGCCGAGTTGCCGCCAAGGCGATGGTTTATTTCCTTACCTTCTCGACGCTTGCACTCGTTGTCGGGCTGATTGTCGCGAATATCGTTCAGCCTGGCGCCGGCCTCAACATCGATCCGGCCTCGCTCGATGTCGAAGCCGTTAAGGGCTATGTGGCCACGGCTCACGAGCAGTCCGTGACCAGCTTCCTGATGAACATCATCCCGTCAACGATTGCCAGTGCCTTCGCGGAAGGCGACATCCTGCAAGTCTTGTTCTTCTCGGTCTTGTTCGGCATTGCTCTGGCGATGACCGGAGAGACGAGCAGGCCGGTCGTTACCTTTCTCCAGGCGCTCACCGCCCCCATTTTTAAGCTCGTCGGCATTCTGATGAAGGCTGCACCCATCGGCGCCTTCGGCGCTATGGCCTTTACGATCGGCAAATACGGAATCGGTTCGGTGGCCAACCTCGCGATACTGGTCGCGACGTTCTATCTGACCGCCTTCCTCTTCGTGTTCGGGGTTCTCGGCGTGGTCTGCCGCTGCAACGGCTTCTCGATCTTTTCTCTTGTCCGCTACATCAAGGACGAGCTGCTGCTTGTCCTGGCAACGTCCTCCTCGGAGGCCGCGCTGCCCTCGCTCATGGAGAAGATGGAGAAGGCCGGCGCCGCGCGTTCGGTCGTAAGTCTCGTCATCCCTACTGGATACTCATTCAATCTGGACGGCACCAATATCTACATGACGATCGCCGCCCTCTTCATCGCGCAGGCGACGAACACAGATTTGTCAATTGCCGATCAGATCCTCCTGCTGCTAATTGCGATGCTTTCCTCGAAGGGTGCGGCAGGCGTCACCGGCGCCGGCTTCATCACATTGGCCGCTACTCTGTCTGTCGTGCCGAGTGTTCCCGTTGCCGGAATGGCTCTAATTCTTGGCGTGGACCGCTTCATGTCGGAATGCCGCGCGCTGACGAATTTAGTCGGTAATGCGGTGGCATCGCTCGTTGTCGCTCGCTGGGAAGGCGAATTGGACCAGTCCCGGATGGAAGCCGCTTTCCGCGGTTAGGGTTACATCAAACGGGCTCCCCGCAAGCAAGCAATAGCGCGACGTGTAAGTCACGGCCTTCACAGCAGTCGAATTGCCGGCCTCCAAAGAGCGCTGGAAATAGTGTACTAACGCGGAGAGTAATACAACACCATGAAGCCCCTAAGCAAACGAACGGTTCACGGAAACTCATCTGGGTCCGCATGGAGCGCTGTTCGTCGAATGCGTTATCAACCGTGGGGTGTGGTAACTATTTCAGCTTGCCGCCCCAAGCCGTCGCGGGATCGCACCGGATGACGGAGGACCGGCCGATCAGAATCGCTAGGGGAAAGCGCGTCACAATTGCCGATCTCGCCCGCGAAGCCGGAGTCAGCGTAGCAACAGTCGATCGGGTTCTGAACGTCCGCCTTCCGGTGCGAGAGGAGACCGCCCAGCGGGTCCATGCGGCCGCGCACGCGATCGGCTATCATGCTGCCGGTCTCATCAAACAGCGCTTGCAGCAGCACCTGCCGCACTACAAGCTGGGCTTCATCTTGAGAAAACCTGCCCACGATTTTTACCAAGATTTCGCTCGCAATATTGAAGAGTCGGTCAGTATGGCTAAATCCTTCCACGGCCTTCCGATCATCGAGTTCGCGCAGTCACATTTGCCGCGTGACCTGCTCCCGCTTCTTAAGGACCTTGGAAGCCGCTGCCAGGCGATCGCCATGGTGGCGGCCGATCACCCGAAAATCACAGCATCAGTCGAGGAGCTCAAGGCGAAAGGTATCCCGGTATTTTCGCTGTTATCCGACTTCGCCGATGGCGTGCGCGAGGGCTACATCGGCCTCAACAACAGCAAGGTCGGACGGACTGCCGCTTGGGTGTTTTCCAAGGCCGCAAAACGGCCCGGCAAGGTGGCGGTGTTTGTCGGAAGCCATCGCTTCCAGGCGCATGCGACGCGGGAAACGGCCTTTCGTGCCTATTTTCGTGAGAACGCGCCCAAATTCGAGGTGCTTGATCCGCTCGTGAACCTTGATGAACGGCAGCTCACTTACGAAAAATTGCTGGATCTTATGCAGCGGGAACCAGAGCTCGTCGGCTTCTATATGGCCGGCGGGGGTATAGAGGGAGCAATTTCCGCGCTCCGAGAAGAGGGGAGCGGTCAGGATCTCGTCGCGATCGTGAGTGAAATGACGCCGCAGTCACGTGGGGCGCTTGCGGATGACATCTTGACGATGGCGGTCGGCACGCCAATGCGCCGACTTTGCCAGGAGCTGATAATGGCAATGGAGCGGGCCATCAAAGCCGGCGTCGCGGAGAGCCCGGGGCAGACATTTCTGCCGTTCGACATTTATCTTCCGGAAAATATTTGACCTTGATGGATTTCTATCATGAGCGCCCATTTTCCTTTCACCGATGAAAGGAAAGCTCGATTGACTCGGCCGTCTCTGTCCGATCTGTGAACCGGCGTGGTTCCGTCTTGAAAGAAGCCGGATGCCGAAATGGCAGCCGCGCTTCATGGAAGGAAAGTCAAGCAATGCGCCAGGTATCGCCCCGCTTTGCACTCGATCACATGGCGGCGCCCCGCCTTGACGTCAGTGCGCTTTTCGCGCTTGCCCGTGACCAAGGCCTGACCGACGTCCAAATCCGTTACCCTCATTTCAGCAATCCTGTCGCACGCGGCATTCCGGCTGCGGACGTTCGTTTTGCCGCTACCGAAGCGGGCGTCACGATCATCTCTGTCAACGCCTTGCAGCGGTTCAACGACTGGACTCCAACGCGTCAGGCCGAGGCAAGCAACCTCGCCGATTATGCGACGGCGTGCGGGGCAGAGACGCTCGTGTTGGTGCCGGCCAACCGCAGCTCGTGGCCCACCAATAGCGAGCGCCAGGACAATCTTCGTTTCGCTCTAAACGAGATCAAGCCAATCCTCCAGTCGCGGGGTCTGATCGGTCTCATCGAGCCGCTGGGTTTCCGAACCTGCTCGCTTCGATCAAAGAAGGAAGCGGCCGAGGCCGTTGCCGCGGTTGATGGCCAGTCCGTCTTTCGCCTCGTGCACGACACGTTCCACCACACCCTGGCCGGGGAGACATGCCTGTTCTGCGAGCTTACCGGCCTGGTGCACATTTCAAGCGTAAACGACCCGACCTTCTGGATTTACCCCGATCGCTTTCTTGCAGGTTCCGACAATGGCAGCCAGATTCAGGCGCTGCTGGATGGCGGCTACGCGGGACCTTTCTCGTTCGAGCTGATCGAGGAAGTCCATTCTCTGGACGATCTCGCAGGCGCACTTGCCGCCAGCATCGACTTTATCCGGCGAGGGCTATTGTCGTCAAAGTAGATGGTGACAGGTGTAGTGACTATAGGTGCGCCTGAATTTTCCGAGGGTTCACAGCGGGGCAGCCATCCGAGATGCCTCCTGTATCATTATCTCCCGCATCCAGATGCTTGCCGGATCGCTATTGTGGAGGGCCGGCCATTGGAGGGTCTCGGTGAATGTGGGAAATGGCAGCGGAAGTTCGATAACCCGCAGGGGGAACGTTTTTTCGAAATGCCTGACCAGCCGTAAGGGCATGGTCGCTATACGAGCTGTGCCGGACACCATAGGTGGAATCATGCTGAAGCCCTGCACGGCGACCTCGACACGTCTCTTAAGGCCATGCTCAAGCAAAAACCATTCCTCGATAGACGGCTTCATCGTACGCCCGAACCTGACCGCGACGTGCCTCATCGACATGTATCTCTCGAATGTAAGCTGCTGTGGCAGCTGCTTGTTTGTGGGACAGCCTACGCACACGAGCTTCTCGTCAAACAGCGCAATGCTTGAATGCACACTCGACGTGAACATATCCGGTAGAATTAGAAAATCGACGTCACCGCGCCGGAGAAGCTCATCGGGGCTATCGTCGACAGGCAGCAGTTCGAAGCTGACGGCGGGGGCTTCCCGTGAAATACGCTCCACAAGCTTTTCGAAAAACACGAGCGTGACGAAATCGGAAAGAATGATCCTGAAGAGGCGATCGGCTCGAGCTGGGTCAAACGGATCCGAAGAAATAATCGAGCACTGGATGTGCTGGAGAGCGTCGCGAACTGCGGGGGCAAATGCTGCCGCACGCGGGGTTAGAAATCGTTCGCGACCTCTTATCGTAAACAGTTCATCGCGGAAATAATCGCGCAGTCGGGCGACGGCCGCACTCATGGCGGGCTGACTCAGGTTGATCCTGCGTGCCGCCGCCGAGAGATTACGCTCCGTCAGGAGTGCGTCGAGCACAACGAGGAGATTTAGATCAAGTCCTTTGAAACGCATGTCATCAGCCATCCATGGGATGGATGCCTTTAACCGAAACAAACGACTTTAACAATTTAGCATTCTTGCAATCTTTTGTCGCAAAAAGTTTATGATGGATGACGTTAAGGTCCGACATATGAGCCGCGTGATCTGCCGAAGCGAGCAATCGTTCGTACTGTGCAGGTCAGAGATTGGCAGTTTGAAACGCCGGGCCGATGGCGCCGGGCTATCAACCAGCGTCTTCGGCGGCCCCGACCTAGCTGGGCGTGGAATCTAATAGGGTGCACCTTTCCAGTCCGAGGCGACTGATGGGCGGTTTGATCCTAAGCTGCCGTGAGGCCTGTGCCAATTGTATCGGCGAGCCAATGCAGCAGTCCGGCAGCGTTTTTGAGAGCTGTTGTAGGCTCGGCCTAAGCCCATTGGCGCAAGCCTATCTGAACGAAGCGCTTGGCCTTGCCGCTATCCGGTATGTGATCTGTGGTGTCTTCTCGTCCTGCTGTTCTTGTTTTGGAACGCCCTTATGGTGAGCCCATCCGGGACGTGGGGCACCGGGAGCACAAAGGTGCAGGCAGGCCGTCAATAGACCGTGGGCTGAGAGCCCGAGCTCGTTACATGGCCGCCCCTGGCGACTTTCCCGGATGCGCTGCGAGCGCGGATCAGTAGATGTCGTGTTGCCCGCCAGCTCCCGTCTTTGACCGAGCCAAGAAGGAGGAACGGGCATGCTTATCATCGGACTGGATATTCACCGCGCCTTCGCCGAAGCAGTGGCATGGGAGGAGGGCAGGCTCAGGCGACTCGGCCGCGTCGACATGCGGCGCGATCTGCTGGCGGCGTTCGCCGCGAAGCTGTCGCCGAACGATGTCGGGGTGATCGAGGCCACCGGCAGCGCGACGTCCGCTGCAGCTGTGATTGCGCCGCATGTGAAGAAGGTGGGGATCGCCAAGCCGAAACAGGTGTTTATCGTTGCCTATGCCAAGATCAAAACGACGATCGACGCCGACGTTCTTGCGCAGCTCTATGCCAGCGGCTTCTTGCCAGAAGTCTGGATTGCGGACGAGCCGACGCAGGCTCTGCGTCGACAGGTGACACGGCGCAATCAGATTGTCCGACAGAGATCTCGATTGAAGAGCGTCATCCAGTCGATCCTTCATAGCCACCTGATCCGTCCTGCCCGCATGCCGACCTGTGCGGCGCCAAGGGTCGGACCTGGTAATCGAGCAGGTCGTACCGCAGGACGAGCGCCTCGCGATCGATGGGCATCTGCGCGAGTTCGACCGATTGGGCGAAGACCTCCAGGTCATCGAACGCGATCTTGTCCGCTCGGCTCTCGAGGATGAAGGCGTGAAGCGGCTGATGACCATTCCCGGCGTCGACATCACCGTCGCGCTGGCGATGAAGGGCGGCGATCGGCGACGTGTCGCGCTTCGACGATCCGCAGAAGCTCGTGACCTATCTCGGGTTGAACCCAAGCGTCCAGCAGTCCGGCCAGGTCCGGCCTACCATGGGCGGATCACCAAGCAGGGCCGTGGTCATGCGCGCGGCATGCTCGTCGAGGCGGCCTGGGCGGCCGCTCGTGCTCCCGGACCGTTGCGAGCCTTCTCCCTGCGGCGTGCGAGCCCGGCGCGGACAGCATGTCGCGGCCGTGGCAACCGCACGCAAACTCTCTGTCGTGATCTGTCATCTGTTGAGAAGGGCGAGAGTTACGCGTAGGCTCGACCCTCCCTGCATGCCAAGAAGCTTGCGCGATGTGGAACTCAAGGCCGGGAGCAAGGCTGTGCGCGGCCAAAAGGGAGCGCACGCCTACAACATAAAGAGCCACCGGGAAGAAGAGCGCCGCTGGGTGGAGCAGGCCGAGGGCGCCTATGCACGCCTCGTCGCCGGTTGGAACCCACGAGGTCCGAAGAGGGTAGGCACGGATGCCGCAAACCGGGCGCCCAGCTTGGCATAAGGGCTACGTGGCCTCAGGAAGCGTCGTCGCCAATGCAGACCATGGACGAATTCCCAGCCGATGCCGAGATGCCGGTCGACCGTGCCTGTCGCCGTCCGGTGATGCGATGCCCCCGAGCGGATGAGTTCGCCCCGGATGCTCCCGGTCACGACGCACGGGTTCGGGTTCCAAGGCGCTCAGTTTTGTTCGCGCCCAATCGGTGTAGGACGCGGCAGAAAATACGAGCGTGACGAAATCGGGAAGAATGATCCTGAAGCGGCGATTCGGTAGAGCCGGGTCAAACTATCCGACGAAATAAACGAGCACTGGATGGGCGGGAGAGCGTCGCGAACTGGAGGGCAAGAGCTCCCGGACGCAGCGTTAAGTTTGAATACCTCCGCGGACATGGTCGCGAGCTTATCGCGCAAATAATCGAGCAGCCGAGCGCCGGCCGCACTCATGACCGGCTGGGCTCGGTTAATCCTGCATGCCGCGCCCATGAGGTTGCGCTCTGTCGGGAGTGCGTCGAGCACAACGACGAGATGTAGTTCACGATCTTTGAAACGCGTGGTCAACTATCCAAAGTGTGGATGCCTTTCATCGAAACAAACGATTTCATCAATGTTCTGGAATCCTGCATGGGCAGAAGCACCTGACGCACACCGATGCCCCCACTGCCTCATGGCGTGGCGAGCGTCTTAAGAAACCGCCCGAAAGGAGATTTTTCATGCGCTCTACCGGGCAGTGGAGTGCTGGGAAAGGGAGTTGCAACTGACCGGGTCCGACTTCTTCCGAGCCTATGGACAGACTGGGAGACGCGCACGGTGTAGCGGCTCACATCGTCATACTGCACCTACGCCACACACCGGCCGGACCTGATCCGGCTTTATGAGCATTGGGCTTTGTCAGTTGCCCAAGCGTGAT
>NZ_RZRY01000940.1:0-1993 GCF_003998035.1 Mesorhizobium sp. M2A.F.Ca.ET.039.01.1.1
GTCCCAGGAGGTGTTGAGCGTTATCACCGCGCCGTTGGCGAATTCGAGCAGCGCATGGATCGTGGTCGGCGTGTTGACCGGGATTTTTTCGCCCGCGCGCGGTTTGGAGCTGATCGTCCGCACCTTCGCCGGGGTCGTTGCGAAGGCCGCCACCTGTTTCACCGGCCCGATCAGCTGGATCAGGTTGGTGACGTAGTAAGGTCCGATGTCGAGCACCGGGCCGGCGCCCGGCTGGAAAAAGAAGTCCGGATTGGGATGCCAGTGCTCCATGCCGTGGCCCATCACATGACAGGTGCCGCTGGTGATCTTGCCGAGCTTGCCGCTGTCGATCAGCTCGCGCGCCAGCTGGTGCGCGCCGCCGAGGAACGTATCCGGCGCCGAACCGATGCGCAGGCCCTTCTTCTCGGCCCGTTTCTTTAGGTCGAGTCCTTCCTCGATCGACAGAACGAAAGGTTTTTCCGAATAGACATGCTTGCCGGCGTCGAGCGCCTGCCTCGACACTTCGTAATGCACCGCCGGAATGGTGAGATTGACGATGATGTCGATCTCGTCATCCTTGAGAAGGTCGTTGACCGTCTCGGCGCGCAGCTTGAACTCCTTTGCCCGCGCTTTCGCCGCGTCCATGTTGATGTCCGCGCAGGCGCGCATCTTGATGCCGCGGAACAGCGGCGCCAGCGAGAAATATGCCTTTGATATGTTGCCGCAGCCGATGACGCCGACGCCAAGCTTGTCTGCCATTTCAATTACTCCTGCCAGCTTTTGGCTGCCGCGATCGAGCGACGGGCATAGCGCTCGATGTCATTGGGATTGTCCTGTTCCATGATGAAATACTGCGCCGCGCTCTTGGCGCGCAATGTCTTGAACAGGCCCGCCCAATCGATCGTACCGTGGCCGACATCGGACCAGCCGTCCTCGTCCAGCCCCTCGCCGGGCTTGGCGATATCCTTGACGTGCACGGCGACGATGCGCTTGCCATGTTTTTCGATCCAGGGCAGAGGATCGGCGCCGCCGCGCAGCACCCAGGCGACGTCCATTTCCCAGCCGATGTCGGGTGCGGCAGACAGGATGTGGTCCTGCGGCAGCGAGCCGTCGGCAAGCGCCTTGAACTCGAAATCATGGTTGTGCCAGGCAAAGCCGTAGCCAGCCTTTTTCGCCGTCTCGCCCACCTTGGCCAGGCGCTCGCCGAAGCCGCGCCAGCCGGCGCTGTCGGAAGGACGCTGGTCGGGCATCAGATAGGGGCAGACCAGCAGCGTGATGCCGAGCGCGTCGGCGATCTTGCGCACGCCGCCGAAGTCGTTTTCCAGCGCGTCGATCGAGAAATGCCCGGTCGGCATCGCCAGCCCGTTCTTGTCGAGCTCGGCGCGGAAGGCTTTCGGGTCGTCATAGACGCCGCCGAAACCCTCCACTTGCTTGTAGCCGAGCTCGCCGAGCATTCTCACCACGCTGTCCCATGGCTGGAAATTGCGGGCGCTGTAGAGTTGGAATGACCAGTTCATCTGTCCTGTCCGTTCGGTTGGTCCTGGGAGATTAAATTCGGTTGCCTGTTTGAGCGTCGAAGAGCGAGGCGCGCATCGGATCGAAGCCGACGCTGACCGGATCCCCGTTCTTCGGCGTGCGTTCGGAGGTGACGCGCACGGTGAAGTTCTGCCCGCCGAGTTTCAGCCACACCAGCGTATCGGAACCCATGGGCTCCACGACCTCGACATTAGCCGTCGCGGCGAAGGGCCAGCCCGTGCCGCTGTTGAAGGCGACATGCTCGGGCCGGATGCCGAACACCGCGGGGCCTGGCGCCGGCTCCTTCTCGAAGGCATAGGTCGCAAGCGGGATGCGTACATCCTCCACGGCAAAGTGCCAGTCGCCGCCGTCCTTCTCCAGCCTGCCGTCGATGAAATTCATCGCCGGCGAACCGAGGAAGCCGGCGACGAAGCGGTTGACGGGGCGGTTGTAGATCGTCTGCGGCGCATCTAGCTGCTGGATCACGCCGCCCTTCATC
>NZ_RZRY01000941.1:0-1988 GCF_003998035.1 Mesorhizobium sp. M2A.F.Ca.ET.039.01.1.1
CTGCGAATCTTCGACCTGATCTATGTGCTGACGCCCAACAACGTGCAGACCAAGTCGATGTCGATCTTCGCGCGCGAGAACCTGTTCGAGTTCGACAAGTTCGCTTATGGCTCGGCCGCCTCGACGCTGCTTTTCCTCATCATCGGCCTGCTCACCATCGCCTATATCCGGATAGGGCGGCTGACTTTCGAGGGAGGGCGCTGAGGTGAAAATGCTGAAGCGCGCCGCCTTCTATCTTCTGCTTCTCGCGATCGTCTTCGTCGCGGTGTTTCCGTTCTACTACGCCATCGTCACCAGCCTGAAATCGGGGACCGAACTGTTCCAGGCGAGCCTCTGGCCGCAATCGTTCAGCCTTGCCAACTACCGCAACGTGCTGACCGAAGGGCCCTTCCTGCGCAATCTCGTCAATTCGCTGATCGTCTCGGGCGCGGTCGTCGCGATCTCGCTGCTCCTCGGCGTCACCGCGGCCTATGCGCTGGCGCGCATCCGTTTCCGCGGGCGCTCGGCGCTGATGCTCGCCATCTTGTCGGTCTCGATGTTTCCGCAGGTCGCGGCATTGGCCGGATTGTTCGAGATCATCCGGGCGCTGCATCTCTACAATTCGCTCCTGGCGCTCATCCTGTCCTACATGATCTTCACGCTGCCGTTCACCGTCTGGGTGCTCACCACCTTTGTGCGCGACCTGCCGGTCGAGATCGAGGAAGCGGCGATCCTCGACGGCGCCGGACCGTGGACCATCCTGACGCGCATCTTCCTGCCGCTGATGTGGCCGGCGCTCGCCACCACCGGGCTGCTCGCCTTCATCAGCGCCTGGAACGAGTTCCTGTTCGCGCTGACCTTCACCTCCACCAACACGCAGCGCACCGTGCCGGTGGCGATCGCGCTGCTGTCGGGCAACTCGCAGTTCGAGATCCCCTGGGGCAACATCATGGCCGCCTCGGTGATCGTCACCGTGCCGCTGGTGGCGCTGGTGCTGACCTTCCAGCGCAGGATCGTCTCCGGGCTCACCGCCGGCGGGGTAAAGGGCTAGTTCAGATGTCGGGCGCGTTACCGACCTTCTTCTTCATCTCCAGCGCCCAGGCGCACCCTTCGTCGCCGCCCCACAGAAGCCAGGCGATATAGCCGGCGGAGGGATTGTCCTCATTGCCGTAGTTCCTGCCCTTCTTGTCGACCTCGTGGCGGGCGAAATAGCTGACCATGCGCCTGATGGTCGAGGGCGACAGGTTCCTGCGGCTCTTGAGCTCGGTGGCTCGCGCGACGCCGATCTCGGTGCCGCCGCGGCCGAACTGCTGGCGCAGCCTGAGGCCCTTGGCGGCGTTGTCGGCAACGACCTGCGGGCAGCGCAGGTCGATCTCGTCGCTGTCGGTCATTTTTGCTCCCCGTTCCCGCGTGGTTTTAGCTGACGCGAAGCAATGCGGCAAAGCGGGGCTGGTTCCGCCGTGTCTTTTCGAGGCGGCCTTTCAAGCAACCCTGGCGCCCATGCCGCGTTGGAGAAGGCAGAGGGGCTGTTCGGATCGGAGTTTTGAGATGAAAACGCTGCTGCCCCTGGTCGCCGTCGCGCTTCTTGCCGGCGCGCCCGCCGCGTTCGCCCAATCGAACGACACCAATACGGATGCCGTGGGACCCATGGTGACCGACAACAAGGTCGACACCCAGACCTTCGTCACGACCGTGCCGAATGCCAACATATTCGAGATCGAGTCGAGCAGGCTGGCTGAGGAGAAGTCGGCGTCGGCCGACGTCAAGGCTTTCGCCGCCGATATGATCAAGGACCACACCAAGGCCGGCGAGGACTTCAAGGCCGCGCTCAGCCAGGGCCAGACCACCGCGTCGATCAAGCCCTCCGGCCCGGCGCTGCAGCCGAAGGAGCAGCAGATGCTCGACGAGTTGAAGGGCGCGAGCGGCAAGGATTTCGACGCCAAATACATCAAGATGCAGACCGACGCGCATAAGGATCCCGTGGCGCTGTTTTCCACCTACGCCAATTC
>NZ_RZRY01000942.1:0-1984 GCF_003998035.1 Mesorhizobium sp. M2A.F.Ca.ET.039.01.1.1
TGCCTGGACCGACCGGCGAAGCCAACACGCTGTCGCTGGCGCCGCGCGGCCGGGTGCTTTGCCTCGGCCCGGACACCGAGACGCTGCTTGCCCAGACGATCCAGGCGCTCGCCGCCGGCAACGCGGTGCTTGCCGTGGCGCCGGGCGCGCCGGCAGCACTCTCGGCACTGACCGGCAAGGGCCTGCCGCTGGCAGCCATCGACGGCCGGCCGGACCCGGTCGAGGCGCGCTCACTGCGCGTCGATGTCGTCGCCTTCTCCGGCACGCCGGAAGCGGCGCGCATCGTGCGCAAGGTGATCGCCGACCGCGCCGGGCCGATCGTGCCGCTGGTCAGCGAAGTGCTCAACCCGGCCGCCTACGCGCATGAGCGCGCGGTCTGCGTCGACACGACAGCGGCAGGTGGGAACGCCAGCCTGCTTGCCGCCGCATAGTCGGTTCGAGACGAGTTAGGCGCAGGTGCGTTCAAGCGCCTTCGACGACCGAAAAGCCTTCGAATTGCGGGTGGCCGAGATAGTGCACCTTCGAGCCGCCGGCGTTGCGATGGGCGGCGCGGAAGTTTTCCGACTTCGTCCAGGCGACGAAATCCTCCTGGCTTGCCCAGACCGTGTGCGAGGCAAACAGCGTATAGCCCTCGCTCTCGTTGACCGGCCCGCGAAGCAGGTGGAATTCCCTGAAACCCTTCATTTCGGAGAGGCTGGAATCGCGGTTCTTCCAGACGTCCTCGAAGGCTTCCTCAGAGCCGTTCTGGACCTTGAAGCGGTTCATGGCGATGTACATTGGTTTCCTCGAATTGCATGAATTGTGGCGTTCAGGATGGCTTCAACCGGGTCTCAAAAGGGACCGATCCGCGCTTTGAACACCCAACTTGATCTTCCCGTCTCGGGTGGAATGGGAGGGAACGGTGCCTGCTTGCGCACCAGCGTCAAAGCGAATTGATCGAGCTCGGCGGAGCCGGAACTTTCGGCGAGCTGCAGGTCGCTGATGCTGCCGTCGGCCATGACGACAAACACCACCCTGGCGTTGTTGCGGGCCTTTGCCTGGACCGATTTTGAAACGCGGCGGTTGGCGCGGGCGAGCCTCTTTTGAATTTCGCCGCTGTAGCGGGATTCCAGGGCATTGCCGGCGGCGGCCTTCATCTTACCCTTGCTGGCGATGGTCGGCGCATCGCGTGCGTCGCCATCCGCTGTTTCCGTGCCGCGCGTCTCAGCGGGTTGGCCTGATCCTGCCGGTGCGCTCGACGTTGCGGCCGCGGCCGGTGGGTGCTCGGGTTCGGCAGGCGACGCATCGGGGCTTTGCGGCTCGATCGCGGGCGCCTGTTCGCCGGCCATGGGCACGCTCTGATCGTCTTGGCGCACTGTGGCGGCCGTCAGCATATCGGGCGTGGATGCAGGCTCCTGGGCGGCTTCAGCCGCAGGCTGAGGCGTTACAGGTTGGCTGGCCGGTTGCGGCGCTTCGGTCGGCGGAGTGGGCTGGACTGCTTGGCGCTTAACCGGCTGCAGGTCCGCCACCAAGGTTACATCCACCGCGCCGGACATCGCGTCATTGAGGGCGCTGCCCTGGGCGTCGGCGCCTGACTGGCTGCTGCCCTCGGCCTGAATCGCGTCCAGGGGGTCGAAGGTTCCGGCGGGCGCGATGAAAAACGCCGCCGCGGCGGCGGCATGGAGCAAGCCGGAGACGACAATCGCCACCGGCCATTTGCGGTCTTGCGCCGACTGACGTCGCTGCGCGAGCGACTCGGCCGGCGGGATCGCCGGTTCGCTGTCGGCGTCGGGGAGGGGGTCGATGTCCTGCATGGCTCGCGAGGAGACCTGCGGCAAGCGACGCGTCCTTGTCAAATCAAGATCGGTCAAATCAAGATCGGTTACCGCAAGCAGCGCCAGGCCTATGCCGGCCGGCGCTTGTGCAAAGGCGTTGCGTGCCGGTTCGAAGCCCACAGCTTGTCAGACTCCGAAAGCGATGGCGGTCCTGGTCGATGTCTTCAAGG
>NZ_RZRY01000943.1:0-1973 GCF_003998035.1 Mesorhizobium sp. M2A.F.Ca.ET.039.01.1.1
GTTTTCAAGTATTTCTCGCTAGATCAATAGGTTGAGACGTCCTGAAGGTTGCTGAGATTTCAGAACGGTATCCTTCACAGGAGTCGGTCCGCGCGCCCGCCAAGACGCGTGTCGAGATCGTGCGGCTGCCGGGCTACACGTGGTTTCCCTCCCATGTGAAGCGGCGCCTGACGTTGCGATCGTCGGCGACGCCGTCTAATTCAAACACCTTATTATGAGTGATTGCTAATATAATTGGGCGCTCCCGGCGGTCGGAGAATTTTTGGAAGATTTCTTTGCGCCTTATCCGAAGTTAATGCGGAACCTTGTCGCAGGTGCTTTGCTCTTCTTGCGCTGGCACGGCGGTGGTTGAGGGACCATCCGTTTTCGCCCGACAGGGAGAATTCGATGCGACCCTCGGCAACAATGAAGGCGATATCATCGCGGTCTCGTGCGTTCCCCCATCAGCATCATGCCGAACCTGTTCCAGCGCTGGCCGAGCGCCGCGGCGGCACGACATCGCCGGCGAGGGAAGAAGCCTTTGGGCGGGGATAATCGACAACCACCAGGAGGAAACCATGCTTGATCAGGCCGTCAAAGCCTATTCGCGTCCGCCGGTCATTGCCGCTCGCCGCGGGTCGCCGGCGCTTCGCCAATGCTGCGACAGCTACATCTGTCCGGTCTGCACGCAGGTCGTCGAACTGACGGATTATCGCCAGGTGCTTTGGCACCAGCAGCCCGGCCATCAGCCGATGGACCTCGAGGACTAACTCTACCTTGAACTTGGAAGGAGCAGTTGGAACGGCCAGTCAAAAAGGCGGACCCGTCAGCACGCCGTGTCTTCTCTCCTTTCGCCGATTTCAATGGCCGGGCAACGGCAGCTGAAAGCGATTGTCCGGCCCTTGGGCGACGGTCCGAAGCGGTTTTCAGACTGAAGTCTCAGCCGCCGAACGCAGAGGCCCGAGTCGCCGATTTTCAAGAAACAACAGCGCCATCAATTCATTTGGTTAGCAAGCCGCCGGACAAGTCCCTTCATCGGCGGTCGACCGAAGCGTGCCCGCCATTCCTGCGATATGACGGGCACGCCTTTCCCTTCAATCGCTCCTGGAGTTGCTGGCCGTGCAACCCGGCAACATGATCGCGAACCTGTTGCGGCACTGCTCCTGGCGCTGATGATCGGCGGCGTCTTCCTTCTCTTTGACAGGCCGCTCTGGCCGGCACGCCACGCTCGGATAATAGTCCTTCTTCCAATCGACACCATGACAACCGGATCGGTGCGCAAGGCCTGTGTCGAGCCATGCCTGCCGGCCCGCTTCGACCTCAAGCTCGCGCCGGCAAGGCCGCAGGGATGAAGCCGGCCTGGGAACCAGTCCGCGCCACACGCCGTTGACAGGGCGAAGGGATGGCCGCAGCGGAGGCCGCCATGGATCATTTCGAACTCATCGATCTTCTGTGCGTCATCGACGCATGCGTGAGCGACCGTTCGGCCGGGCGCGTCGTGCCTATGTCGAGGGCCGTCGAGGAACTGCGCGTGCTGACCGGCGATTTCGTCTCGTCGGACGAGGATGCGACCACCGCCTTGACGCAGGTTGCGCTGGAGCGCGGCTGCGCGGTGCTCTTCGACGAGCAGCCGGGCGCCGACATCATCGCGTAATTCGGCGTGGCGGCCGGGCCATCGATTTTCCATCAGGAGATCGGTCACCGCGGCCTTGCGAGCCGCTGCCGCTTTCCGTCTCACCTCGCCAGGGTGACCATCCGGCCCGCATACATCTCCCGGTTCCCCAGTTCGGCCGTGCAGTTCGACTTCACGGCGGAGTTTCCCGTCATTGCCACGGTGTCGCCCACCAGCCGCAGGCAACTGCCCTGGGCGCTCATGTCCGAATTTCCGGTATAGGTGATAGCCGCATCCGGCGCGTAGATGAAACCGCTCACCAGCGAGCCGGATCCGCCGTTCAGCGTCAGCGCCCGTGTGTTGCCATGCGCCTGGTAGATGG
>NZ_RZRY01000944.1:0-1972 GCF_003998035.1 Mesorhizobium sp. M2A.F.Ca.ET.039.01.1.1
GGCCCAGGCGCCGAATTGCCACGCGCTTGCGTCGTCACGGTGCAGCGCCTGCGCCTTCGATCACGCATAGTGCGACGACGAGCTTTCTGGTCACCGCGGTGATCATGACCTCCTGAAGCGATCGCGCGCACTCATAACCGCAATGAATCGGTCGAGCCGGTTGGATTCAAAGAACTCGTTGGACGCCGCTTCCAAGCCAAGTGAGGCTGCGGCCATGGAAAACGAAGAGGCAGGGCCAGTTCATCTTCGGCGCATCGACCCATCTAAGAACATGCGGCGGTTTTATACGCTTGCGATCCAACCGACCTTGTTCGGCGGAGCATCCGTCATCCGTAACTGGGGCCGCATCGGGACCAGCGGCCAGACGATGATTGAAACCTTCGATAGCGAAGACGGTGCGGCCACCGCATCAATGAAGCTTCAGCGCGCCAAGCGCCGTCGCGGATATCGCAACTGTGATCCGGACTAGCGGCTGGCGACATCGCGCAAAAGATCGCAGGCGAGCACCGCCTGTGACGGCGTGTTGGAACATAACGCAGTGCAGCGCCGCGACTATTCGGGCACGGTTGTCAGCAATATGACGCGGCTCATCGAGACGGCAATGACCCGCGCACCAAGACAGCAATAACCCCTGCTTGAGGCGGTCATGCCGCGACATTCAGGACTACGCGCGGTCAAGGTGCCCCAGCCGCATCAGGCCTCAGGAAACCGCAAGCACGGTGCTGGTGTCATACCGGCGGACGAAGTCCACGCACGAGCCGTTCCAATGGTAGCAGTAGTGCCGTCCCTGCTTCGGAATACTAGCGACATCTGGCCAGAAGGCGCCGATGCAGCTTCCCCCTGGCATCCTTACGCTGTTCCACGTCAGTCCGTCGCTCCCAGCCGCCCGCAGTCCGCGCCCCTCGACTTGCGAAGGGCCATAGTCGTTCGGGTGAGCGGCGCTGCCCGAGACCATCCATCATCACGAGAGATTCATGGCCGCCACCCATGAGGATCCTGGCTGGACTTCGGACTTCCGGGTCCTGATCGGGAGCGTGGACCTGAGCCTTGACGACGTGAACGCCGTTCCCGAAGTCTTGCGCGCCAGGCAGGCATGCCTGCTCGATGATGAGAGAACCGAACATCTTTCCTTCCGCGCACCGAAGGCCTTGATCGAGGCGGCCAAGCGGGAAAGCGGCATCCAATCGCCGACCGAACTTGGCATTCTCGTTCTGGCCACCCTCGCCCAGCCTGACCCCGTGGCTTCGTTCCTCAAGCGCACGCATGCTAGCCTTGGCCCGGGCCAGAAGCTTGACTTCTGATCTGTGCGCGGCACGTCGGCGCTACATGTCCGACGAGGAAAGAACCAGTTGAAGCCGCGATCACGAAACAGGCTGATCGCGGTTGCGGACGTCGATCTGGCCGGCGCCGGTCCTCGTGCCGAACACCAACGTCTACATCCTGTTCGCCTCAGGGAAATTGCCGGATGCGGGCAACTATCCCATCAGGGCGCAAATGACTCCCGTCAATGCCATGCAGGCGTTCACATTCGCCGATCATGTCTCGATATGCCTGCGGCGATATCGCAGCCTCCAGGCAGTTGATCCTCCGTCGGCGGAAGCATCGAAACATCGCCGAGCATGGCCCCGCCTTGCAGGCGAGGCCATTCACTGCTGGCTCAGAAGGGAATCTCATCCCGAGCTTCGGTCTGGTCGCCGGCGCCGTCGCGCTGCTTCGGCCAGGCGAGGAAGTCGATGCCGTCGGCGATGATCTCAGAGCTGTAGCGCTCGATCCCGTCGCCATCGGTCCACTGGGTGTAGTGGATGCGGCCGCGGACCGCCACCTTCATGCCCTTCACGCAGTGCTTCTGCACCGTCTCGGCCAGGCCGTTGAAGCACTTGATGCGGTGCCATTCGGTGTCCTGCTCGGCGTAGCCGTTCTCGCCCTTGACAACCTTGCCGTCGATGCGGCGGCACCAGGATCACCGACTTCC
>NZ_RZRY01000945.1:0-1971 GCF_003998035.1 Mesorhizobium sp. M2A.F.Ca.ET.039.01.1.1
CGGCCGAAACGCTCGCCACGCTGGAAAAACTCGCAGGGATCGCCGCATGACGGCGATCGCGCTGCGCCCGCCGGAGGTCGTCATGCGCCTTAAGCGGCTTGGCGCGGCGCATCCGACGCGGCTCAGCTTCCTGCGCCAGTTGATCCGCCGCGCCGCCAGGGAGAAATGGCGTGTCCGCAAGCACCTGTTCGACCTCGACGACAATGGGTTCGGGCGCGCGGTCTATGCGGTCGAGACGCCGGCAAGGATATACAGCCTGGTCGCGTTCTCCACGCCGCTCGACGACGAGAAGCGCTCGGACCGCGTGATCGCGCAGGCCTGGGACACGAGCTACGTGCTCTATGACGGATTGCCGGACGCCGCCGACATCGCCCGGCTGGAGGCAAATGCGCCGCTGCAGGAGGCGGGCCGCTACACCAGCCGCGAACTGGTGCTGGCGCGCGCGAACAAGAGTGTCAGGCTCTTCGAGGACGTCGCCGCGGCGCTGGCGCAGGGACAACAGCCGGATGAGGAGCAGTTGCTCGGCGTCGGCTATCTGCTTCGCACCACGGCGGTCTACGGCAACGGCAAGTTCGGCATCGTGGATCGCGACGAGATATCCTCACGGCCGGAGCTTGCCGGATCCTTCCAGGCTGAAATGCTCACCGTCTGGCTGATCCGGTCCTTCACTTTCGACCTTGTCGATCACATTGCCCGTCGCCGCAATCCGGCCGGCGCGGCAAAGCTGGCGCCGGACCTGCGCCGGGCGCTCGGTGTGGGCAACGCGACCGGACTCGGCATGGCGCCCTTCCTCGTGCGCCATCCGCTGTTGACGCATAGCTGGTTCCTCGCCCGCGAAACCGCGCTGGCGCGGGTGCGCGCCGAACCACATGCCGGCGCGGCGGAACGAGACGCCTTCTCGAACGCGCTCGCCGATCTGCGCCGGCGCGTTGCCCGCTGGCACAGCGACGATAGCCGCCAGGCCACGGCAACCCGAATATTGGCCGCCGATCTCGGCGCGCTGTCGGAAAACCTCGATCAGCTTCTGGCGAAGCCGCGGCCTTGGGATGCGCTCTATCGCTTCGCTGAAGAGAATTTCTCGCTGGAAGGGCAGGAAGCCTGCGTCTCCCTCATCCTCGAACCGCACGGCACCTTGATCGACGACCTCGGCGACACGATGAAGGCCGACGAGACGCCCGGCCATGCCATAGAAGGCGGCATGGGTTGCGCTTTGCTTCGCCGGGCACTTCTCGATTCCTATTCCTGGGCGATGGCAATCGACTTCGCCGAGCCAGCCGCCAGCGCGCGCTTCTGGTATGTGTCGGCAGAAAAGCTAGAGCCCCGGCTTGGCGAACGCTTCGAGGAGGATGGCGCCGAGCTCGAACAGCCCCTGGCCACCGCGCGCGACGCGCTCGGCCTGGCGGCCGCGCTGGCAAAGGAGCCGGCCTCGGCCAGTGTAGCCGACTTCCTGCTGCGCTGGCCCGAATGGCGCCATGCGGTGCGACGCGCCCAGATCGTCGCGCAATTTCCCTATGCCGAGATCCACGACAATCTGATCGGCGCTGAATTGCGGCCCGTCGACATATTGCGCGCCAAGCTGGCGTTCTTCGGCGCGCAGAGCTTCGATCCGCGCTCCGACCGCTGGCTGCGCATCGCGCTGTTCAGCGGCGAGCCGCTGATCGAGGATGTCGCCACGATGGCAGGAGGGGCCGCGTGATCGACCTTTCGTTCAACGAGGTGGAAACGCTGAGCGCCAAGGCGGCGCGGGGCGCCGGATTTTCATGGGGATTGGCCGAGGATGTCGGCCGCGCGGCGCGCCGGATCGCGGCCGAGGACGACAACTGGGGCAAGGCCATGCTGAGCCTTGCCGAACAAGCACAATCCTTCGAGCCTCCCAGCCTTGCCCGCGCGGCGCGCTGGCGGAGCGGCGAGACTGACGCCGCGACTGGAGGGCCGCTCTGTCCCATCCAGACGGCGGCCCTGCTGCTCGAC
>NZ_RZRY01000946.1:0-1971 GCF_003998035.1 Mesorhizobium sp. M2A.F.Ca.ET.039.01.1.1
CCGATACGGCGTGCCCGCTCGGCCGACACGACCGAATGCCCGGTCGCCGGATTCCTTCCGCTATTGGCGAGGAACCGGCCCGCCATGGCAAGCTGCCGGCAACTCATGGCGATGGCGCAGTGATGGAAATAGACGCCCAGTGCCAGCTCCGGCTCATGATGAAGATTGCCGAAGGATTTCATGTAGTTGGCCAAGGCGAAGTTGCGGTAGCCGGTCGCCCGCTCGGACGCCGCCACTTCGCGGTCGATGATGATCGTCTCGTCATCGGCGAGGAACTGGATGAAGCGCAGGATCTCGCCGATCGCCTCGCGCGGCTGATGCCCGGCGAGCAGCACGTCGGAGACGACTATGGCGCCGGCATTGATGAACGGATTGCGCGGGATGCCGTTCTCATGTTCGAGCTGGACGATCGAGTTGAACGGATTGCCGGACGGCTCGCGGCCGACGCGCTGCCAGAGCGCATCGCCGACCTTTCCCAGCGCCAGCGTGAGGGTGAAGACCTTCGAGACGCTTTGGATGGAAAAGGGCTGATCGGCATCGCCGGCAAGGATGACGCGGCCATCATTGGTCACGGCGGCGATGCCGAACCTCTTCGGATCGACCTTGCCGAGCTGCGGGATATAGGTCGCTACCTTGCCGCGATCGGTGCGTTCAGCCATTTCGGCGGCGACTTCCGCCAATGCTTGCTCGAGTTCCGGCATGGCTTCTATTTCAGCCAGTGTTCGATGCGCGCCAGCGCCTCGACCATGTCTTCATGGCTGCCGGCATAGGAAAAGCGCATGGTGCGATGCCCCTGCTGCGGATCGAAATCGCGGCCTGGCGTCGCCGCGACATGCGCCTCGGCCAGCATTTTTCGCGCAAAGGCCATGCTGTCATTGGTGTGGCGGGTGACATCGCAGAAGGCATAGAAGGCGCCGTCCATGGGTGCTGCCAACGCAAAGCCGAGCTCGGGCAGACGCTTCATCAGAAGGTCGCGATTCCAGGCATAGCGCGCCTTCACCTTTTCGAGCTCCTCCGTGGCCTTGAAGGCCTCGATCGCGGCGATCTGCGACAATTCCGGCGGCGAGATATAGAGGCTCTGGGCGATACGCTCGACCGGCCGCACCAGTTCCTCGGGCAGCACCATCCAGCCGATGCGCCAGCCGGTCATGCAATAGTATTTCGAGAAGGAATTGATCACGGTCACGCCGGCGCCATGCGCCAGCGCGGTCACATCGGGCGCCGCATAGGCCAGCCGGTGGTAGATTTCATCGGATATGACGGCGATGCCGAGTTCCTCCGCCGTCTTCACCAGGGCCGCAAGTTCGTCCGCCGGGATCACCGCTCCAGTCGGATTGGCGGGGCTGGCAAACAGCACACCCTTCAGCGGCTTATCGCGATGCGCGCTCTTCAGGTGATCGGCATGCAGATAGGCATCCGTGCCGAGCTCGATCTCGACGATCTCGATGCCGAGCGCGGCCATGATGTTTCGGTAGGCAGGATAGCCTGGCGCGGCGATGGCGACGCGGTCGCCCGGATCGAACATGGCCAGGAAAGCGAGGTTGAAGGCGGCCGACGACCCCGTGGTGACGGCAATGCGCGACGGCGCGACATCGATCCCGTAATGCTCGCCATAGTGCTCGGCGATCGCCTTGCGCAGATCGGCCAGGCCCAAGGCATCGGTGTAGCCGATGCGGCCGTGCCTGAGGGCCGCGGCCGCCGCTTCGCGGACGCCGGCCGGCGCGGGATCCGACGGCTGGCCGACGGCCATCGACACCACAGGCACGCCGGTGGCCTTCAGCCGGTTGGCTTCGGCCAGGATGTCCATGGCGTGGAAGGGCTCGACTTCCCCCCGGCGCGAAAGCGAAACGACCATTTGACCTCTTCCAACTGCCCTATTTCGGTGAATTCCGGACGCAAGCAGCGCAGACTTGTCCTTGAACTGCCCTAGTTAAAGGAACAGCGCCGCACAAATGCCCGATTGATGTGGGG
>NZ_RZRY01000947.1:0-1968 GCF_003998035.1 Mesorhizobium sp. M2A.F.Ca.ET.039.01.1.1
AGCTTTACAGGCGTTTACTATGCACATCCAGTTTTGCTGGATTCTTACCGAGTGGTTGGAGCCACTTTGTTTGACGCCTCCCTGTTAAACTCCTGAGAGCCGCCTTATCCGCGGCTCTTTTTTTGTCCACGGGCGGCCGGCTCCAAAGCAGCCGGCGTTAACCGTTTGTTAAACATGCGCTTGCCTTCATGGGCATCGAAGCGCATTTTCAAGCCTCAGTCAGTTAAGGGTGCTGGCCACGTCGGCAAGGATAGTCGAATCGGCTGGCGGCAGTGCAGGGGCGTATCGATGAACGAGCCTTCGAAGGGCAGCGCGAAAACCATCAAGCTGGCGGAGCGCCGGGTTTTCTCCCAATCCTTCAAGCCGCTCTACCAGGAAGGCATGGGGCTGGTCGAGCAGGCCGCCGAATATCTCGATGGCAAGGGCAGGCTCGAGGCCAAGAAATTGTCGCGCACGGCCGCGACCCTCTATGCAGCGGAATCGATGCGGCTGACCACAAGGCTGATGCAGGTCGCCTCCTGGCTGCTGCTGCAGCGCGCGGCGAATTCCGGCGAGATGACGCGCGACCAGGTGGCCTCGGAGAAATCCAAGGTGCGGCTGGATACCGCGTCGGCGCATGACGAGGCGCTTGGCTGGAACGAGCTGCCGAAGGAATTTCTCGATCTGGTGACGCGCTCGCTACGCCTGCAGGCGCTGGTACGGCGCATGGACGAGGAAATCTATGGCGGCGTCGTCGCCGAGACGCACGCGCCCAGCCGCCGGGCCAATCCGGTTTCCGACCAGATCAGCCTTTTGAATACGGCGTTCGCGCGCGGCTGACACCGCGTTTGCAACAAACGCTGAGTAGCGCGGGCGGCTTCCCCCATCGAGCCGTGATCGGCGCAAATCAAGCGCCTCTGGCCTCCAGCCACTTTTCGATGTTGCGGCAGCAGCTTTCGGCGCATTGAAGGCCGTGCCCACCTTCGCGAGAAAGATCACCCTTGCCTGGAAGCGATAGGCCTCTAGTTGGAGCCGTTCGCCGCAGCCGGGTCGACCCGAGCCGGATTTGCAAGAAAATCACCGTCACTGTGACCAAAGCAGATTGCGAGGCTTGATCCCGTGCATTCGCCATTGGACCGCATTCCGGTATCGATCATCATCCCTAACTACAATTACGAACAGTTTCTCGGGCGCGCCATCGACAGCGCGTTGGAGCAGGACCACCGAAATGTCGAGGTCGTGGTCGTCGACGACGCTTCGACCGATGCGTCGGTGGCCGTCATCGAATCCTATGGCGACAAGATCCGCCCGTGCCTGAGGCGCAGGAATGGCGGGCATGGCGCAGCATTCAACACCGGATTCGAGGCGAGCACCGGGGCGATCATCCTTTTCCTGGACGCCGACGATTATCTCTATCCGAACGCCGTCTCCGAGGTCCTGGACGAGTGGGATGCAGATGTCGCCCAGGCGCAATTCCGGCTGCATCTCGTTGATGAGGACCAGCAGATCAAGGATGTCTTTCCCCCTCCCGAACAGCCGTTCGATTCAGGCGACGTCGTGCCGGAATTGTTGCGCAAGGGGCGCTACCGTACGACGGTGACAAGCGGGCTGGCGTTCGACCGCGAGGCGCTGGAACCGATAATGCCCATGCCTGAAAGCGATTTCCGGCAAGGCGCCGATGGCTATCTGGCGACACTGGCGCCGCTTCACGGAGAAGTGAAATCCATCGACACCTGCCTTGGCGCCTACCGCATCCACGGCTCCAACCATTCGGTCTTCGACGAGAAGCTTGCCGAGCGGGCGCGCTGGCGCATGCAGCATGACTTCCGGCGCCTCGAAGCCCTGTCCGACCGGGCGGCCGAGATCGGCTTGACCATGCCGCCGGATGCCGGCCTTCACGATCCGGTTCACCTGGAAGAGCGGCTGGCTTCGCTCTGCGTCGATGAGCCCCAGCATCCGGTTGAAACCGACTCCCGGCTGGGCCTGGCA
>NZ_RZRY01000948.1:0-1967 GCF_003998035.1 Mesorhizobium sp. M2A.F.Ca.ET.039.01.1.1
CAGAGCTATCGCGCACCCGGCATCGTCCACAGCGATATAGGCGTCTTCTTCCGCCCCCATAGGTGCCCAAATTTCCTGACTCAACAGGTCGGCCAATGACATCCCGGACACCCGCTGCAGAACGAAGCCGAGCACGGAGGCTTCGATCGAGCGATAGTTGAATAAAGCGCCGTGTGATCTCTCTGCTTTATCAAGCGAGAGGATCAGCTCCCAATATGTGCGCGGCCAGCCTGGCATTGGGGTACGGTACCAGCCAGCGTATAGAGCCTTCTGCATGTGGGAGCCTTCTCTCCCTGACTCCTCGTAAACCACACCGCTTGACATGTCCAAAAGGTGCTGCACCGACGCTCCTCGATATGCTGTCTCAGCGAGTTCTGGCAGATAGTGCGTGACTGGTTTTTGGACATCCAGCAAACCCTTGTTGACCAGAATTCCTATGAGCGTCCCGGTGAACGACTTTGTCACCGACATCACGAGATGCTGGTTCTGCGGGGCGAGGTGGTTCATGTAATGCTCATAGACGATCCTGCCACGATGAAGCACTAGGAACCCGTCTGTAAAATTCCGCTCAAGAAAGTCGCCTAACAAATGCTTACCATTCCGGAAACTGACCATAAGCTCCCCGAGCGGCTGAAGCGAACGAGCCAGTGGCCGCGCAGGTCCCGGACCGCGCCATATTGGAGCAGTTGTCGTCATTTCGCGCACGTGCTGGAAGGTCCACCGGCTCCAAGGCGATAGGTCCCACCCCACTCGTGGGATGAGCGCTGCACCAGGGTTGCGGGGATCCCGGGGCTGCATATCGGTCACGTCCTCACCTTCAGCGTCGACTGCAAACAAAGTTGTAAATCAGCGGGTCGAGCTTACGCCCCCTGACTCACCCCTTTCCGACAGCAACTGCCGATTCTCTATCGCGCCCATGCATCGCATGGAGAACGGGTAAGAGAAATTCAGCATAGTTATATAAACTCGTGATTGATTATGCGATTGGTAGCGCCCGCCATTGCAGATGGCGACGTGAAAGCGGCAGTTCCATGAAATAAGTTACGACAGGTGGCGCGGTTTCCGGACGCGAAAGAAATACGTTTGCGGGTAAACTTCTGCCCGCAGCACAATTGATGGAGCGCGCTGTCGATTTGCCTTCGCTTCGATCAGATCGGAGCAAAAGTGCTGGACACACGCCGCCGGCTTTCCCGCTTGTGAACCGAAAGCCTTTCCCCGCGATACACTTGGTAATGCTACGCCGGTAGAACTCTCTATCCCACCGAAACAGGATGAACCTCGCGGGTATACCAAGCACCGCCGCCTATTCGCTAAGATCGCGCAGCTTTGTACGCAGCCCGGCCTCCGGCCCTGCGCGCATTCACGTATGATTCCATCAAATCTGGCGGAAGTTCCGGGGCTCATCTCAGCAGGTAACATAATCAGTAGCAGACGTTCATAACTCAACAGCGGTGGCGCAGCTACAGAATTCGGTCCTACTGTTTGTCATTAGCAACACAGGGTCTGGTCTATGCCAATAACGCCGTTCGGCACTCGCAAAGTCGTAATAACATGCGCCGTAACCGGCGGTTCAAAATACAATCGCGACCATCCGAATTTTCCGATTACTCCCCAAGAAATCGCTGACTCGGCTATTGAAGCCGCGCGCGCTGGTGCAGCGATCGTCCATGTTCACGTGCGCGATCCCGTAACCGGCGCCGCAACCTACGACGTAAAGCTATTTAAGGAGGTTTCTGACAGAATTCGCCAGTCGTCTGTCGATGTAATTCTAAATCTGACATGTGGCGGAAATGCCCGGTTCGTGCCCGACCCCGAAGATGAAAGTCGCGCCGCACGTGGTACGACGGTCGCGCCGCCCGAAGTTCGATATGCGCACATTGAAATGTGTCGGCCGGACATTGCGTCTCTTGATGTCACGACGTCAAATCAAGGTGATGGCGGCGATGAGTACGTGTACTTAAATACAC
>NZ_RZRY01000949.1:0-1966 GCF_003998035.1 Mesorhizobium sp. M2A.F.Ca.ET.039.01.1.1
ATATACGAGCGAGCAGTTCCAGCGCCTGATGGCCGACCACGACATCACGTGCTCGATGAGCCGGTCGGGCAACGTCTGGGACAATGCCGCGATGGAGAGCTTCTTCTCGTCGCTGAAAACCGAGCGGACAGCCCGCAAGGTCTACAGGACGAGAGATGACGCCAGGGCGGACGTGTTCGATTACATCGAGCGCTTCTACAACCCGCGGCGTAGGCACTCGACTTTGGGCTATCTAAGCCCCGTCGAGTTCGAGGAGCAAGCTATGCTAGCTTAACTGAGTGTCCGAAAAACCGGCAGCAGGCCAAACACCACCTGCCATCGCCTGCGTCGCTGGTCCACAATTTATGAGTTTACGGCCTACTAGGCTCTCTACAGTGATCGGCCCTGTTACTGTGTGAACCCTCATAGCTTGGTCCTCTCTATAATCTACACGTTGCTTGGCTAGGGTCAGGACTTCTGTGGTTGCCGCCCGTGATGCAAGAAGTTTTTGATCCGAGTTTGCGAGTGATCGAGTGCGGTCTTCTGTAAGGCCTTTGGATGCGGCATTGTCATAGGCCGCTGGCCGGTATGGTGATCTGCGGATCAGATCCCAATCTCATTGGCGAGCTTTAACGCTCAGAGTCCTGAACTGGTTTTTCTGACCCAGATCTGTTCGATCATTGTGCCCATTCGGGTCGTCGCCTTCCTACACCCCCTTATCCGGCCTCAGGCAGATTTTGCAGCATGTTGTTCATGCTGCTGCCACCTGCGCCGGAACTCGATAATCGTCAGCATAGCCCACATCGTCCGCGCCATCTTGTTGGCTAAAGCGATGGCTACAAGCATACGCGGCTTTCGCGCTGCGATGCGCGCCAGCCACGAACCCTGCGGGATTGATTTACGGCCCATCCAGTTAAGACGTGACATCGCGCCGATGATCAGCAGCCTGCGGATATCAGCCTGCCCCGCCTTGGACGTGCGACCAAGTCGCTCCTTACCACCTGAGGAGAACTGGCGTGGAACGAGGCCAAGCCAAGCCGCAAAGTCGCGACCACATCTAAAGCTCTCCATCGAGGGTGCGAAAGCTTCAACTGCCAAGGCGGTCAATGGGCCGACCCCGGGAATGGTCTGCAGGCGTCGCGCCGTGTCAGCTTCAGCCGCCAGCGCCTTGATTTTACCAGTCCGGACATCGATACGGACGGTCTTTTCGGCAATCTGCTCCAGCAACTCCTGGCATTCCTCGCGCATCAAATCAGGCAAGTCGCTGTTCGGAACATCCAGAATCTCTTCGATCCGCTTGATCTGGTTGATCCCCTGGGGAACAACATGGCCATATTCATAAAGGCTCGCCCTGAGCGCGTTGACGAGTTCGGTACGTTGGTGGACGAGCCGCTCTCGGGCGCGAAACAAAATGGCTCTGCTTTGTTGTTCAGCAGACTTTGGCTCGACGAAGCGCATTTCCGGCCGCTGGGCCGCGATCACGATAGCCTCGGCGTCTGCCGCGTCGTTCTTTTGCCGACGGACAAATGGCTTCACGTAATGCGGCGCAATCAGCTTCACCTCATGACCGAGGCCGATCATCTAACGGGCCCAGTAATGCGCGCTACCACAAGCCTCCATCACGGCCAACGCTGGAGGCTGCTCGGCCATGAACTTAAGGAAACTCTGCCGCGACAGCTTCTTACGGAACTGAAGCCGACCCGTCATCGACGCAGCGTGCAGTTGAAAGGCAGCTTTTGCCAAATCCACACCAATCATCATATCTTTCGTCATGGTTGCCGTCCTTTCCGCTCAGTGGCTGTAAACACCACCTTCCTGGCACATTGCGATGCCGTCTGGGGAGGGCGGCAACCACCCCATCTCATTGATCCAGAAGATGAAGGCTGCAGCGAAGGCGATCGCCGACAGGAAGGTGTGAGCACATCGGTCGTATCTGGTGTGGATGCGTCGCCAGTCTTTGAGGCGTGCGAACATGTTCTCGATCCTG
>NZ_RZRY01000094.1:0-14274 GCF_003998035.1 Mesorhizobium sp. M2A.F.Ca.ET.039.01.1.1
AATCGGCGGCATGCCGGATGACGACTGGCCCTTCGATCTCCGGATCGGCCTCGGCGGCGACGAAGGCGCTGATGCGCCGCGCCAGCGCGTCGGCCGTTTCGGCAACACGGTAGCGGCGGAAAATCACCGTGCCGCTCGCCGTCGACAGCGCGTGATAGCGCTGTCCACGCTCGGCCGCTGAAAGATCGAGCCCGGTCTCCTCCCCCACCTCGCGTATCATGTTGAAGTCGATATCGACCAGCCCGTCGCGAAAATCGACCGGCTCGAACGAGCCAGCGGCGAAATAGACGCGGCCGGCATTGACCGTGTGCCGGCCCATGCGGATCGCCACCAGCGCATTGTCCCCGGCGACCAGCATGGCATGCGCATAGGCGTGCTCGGCACCGGAATTCTCGCGTCGCTTACGCCACAGCATGAAGGTCGAATAATTGACCGCATGGCAGCGGCCGACGAGGCGGCTGTCGCGGTATGCCAGTTCGGAAAGCAGCACCACCGTGCCGTCGAACAGCGCCGGTTTGGCCGCGATCTCCTGGCGCCAGTTCTCAGCAATCGCTTCCGCATTGCTGACGGCGAAGGGGTGCGGCCCGGGATCGAGGCGGACGTCGACCGCATCGACCGGCAGGATGACGTTGCGGGGCAGATCGAAACTCAAAGGGTCACGCCATGTCCAATGTGATTGCCACGGGGCAATGGTCCGACGCTTTCGGCCTGTCCCAGCCGGCGCGCGGAAAGCGCTCGACCTCCTGGCCCGCCGGGAAGATGGTGCGCCAGGGCTGGCCGTTGCGGATGATGTCGGGCACGGCGGTCGCGTTCTTCGCCGCCAGTGCCTTCGACAGCAGGATGTAATCGAGCTGGCAGAGATGCCGCTCCTCCGGGCCGCGCGTGTGGTAG
Source organism: Mesorhizobium sp. M2A.F.Ca.ET.039.01.1.1 (assembly GCF_003998035.1). Classification (NCBI taxonomy): domain Bacteria; kingdom Pseudomonadati; phylum Pseudomonadota; class Alphaproteobacteria; order Hyphomicrobiales; family Phyllobacteriaceae; genus Mesorhizobium; species Mesorhizobium sp. M2A.F.Ca.ET.039.01.1.1. Next base: position 892 of record NZ_RZRY01000094.1, read on the forward strand.
AAGCTCCAGCGGTCCATCTCCGGCCGCCGCTCGACGACATTCTCGCAAAAGCCGCCGGCGGTCAGCACGTTGATCGAGGACTGGGCTTCATCCACGACCTCGAAGCGATAGCCGTCGAAGCTGTCGCCCTCGATCCTGACACGCTGCCGGTAATCGTTCATATCGCCGCAGATCGCCCAGCGCTTGTCGGCGGCATGGTCCTTGCCGAAACGCTCCTCGATGATGCGGCGCACGGCCTGCGCCTCGGCCATGCGCAGCGGCATTGTCGCCTCGCGGCCGTCCAGCCCGTTGAGCGGCGAGCCCATCGACTTGAAATGCACGAGATAGAGTGTCAGCGGCACGCCGCCGACAGTGAGGTCGACCTCCAGGCAGTCCCGCCGAAAGATGCGATCGCTGGCCACATGCCCGAGCCCCGCAAGCTCCGGCGTGAAGAGGCCGAACCGCTCGAACGTGACATAGGCGTGGCTCGTCATGCGCACGAATTCGATCGGCTGGCCCTGCATGGTCTCGTTGCGCATCATCACCGCGACATCGATGCCGCGGGAGTCGTTGCCGGCCGTGGTGTATTTCTGACGGTAGCCCTGCCCGATCATCTTGAACAGATAGCCATATTCGAACGCCTTCAGCGCCTCGATATTGTCGACCTCCTGCATGCAGATGATGTCCGCGCGTGTGGCCGCGATGGCGAGCGCCGTCAACTGGCGGGTGTCGTCGGACTGGGCGATCGCGCGGGCCTGCTCGAGGATCCGGTATTCCGCCTCGCTCTGGATGTCGAACAGCGCCAGCGTGCGGTCTTCATTGAGCTGGTTGCGATAGCCCGAGAAATCGAACCTGTTCATCAGGTTCTCGACATTGAAGGTGGCGAGGCGGAGCGACATGGCGGTGACCTTTGCGCGCAAGCGAGGCCGAAAACAAGAGCCGGGCGTATGCTCGTCATGGTTGATGGAACCTTTCCGTTCATCTTCCGTTCAGACGAAAAGTTCCAACAATAGCCCATTCCCGGGGTGCTCTGGGCGTGGGGCCTTTACTCCTTGGAGAGTGAAATGAAACCGCTGTTTTCTTCCTTCAGATCCGGGCTTTTGGCCCTGGGGCTCGTTGCCGGCGTGACCGCGCCGTCGGTGGCCGGCCCGATCCTGCAGCCCGATTTCTCGACCGCCACCAGCGCGGTGGCACCCACGATCGTCCCCGTCCGCGACAGTTGGGCTGGCGGCAACAACTACTCGCCGCAGATGTATGACTGGCGCTGGCGGCGCGGCGGCGAGTGGCGCGGCCGCGATGTCAGACGCGACGGCAACCGGCACTTCTCCCGCAACTGGGACCGCAACTGGGACAGAGACAGGTGGAATGGCGATGGCGACTGGCGCTGGCGGCACCATCACCGCCGGCACTTCCGCGACAGCGAGGCCGCGATCCTGGGGCTGGGCCTTGGCCTTGGCTTGGGCAGCTTGGCCTACAACAATTACTACGATCCTTACTATTACGACCCCTATCCGCGCTATGTTCAGCCGCGGCGCATTTACCGGACGGAGCAGCTTTCCAGGGCCCATGTCCAATGGTGCTACGACCGCTACCGGTCTTATCGGGCCTGGGACAACACGTTCCAGCCCAACTACGGCCCGCGCCGGCAGTGCATTTCGCCCTATATCTGAGCGGCCTGCTGGCACAGAAACGGCGCCCTTCGCGGCGCCGTTTTATTATGCCGCAACCCTGTGCCGCGACCTTGATAACCCTAAATTCATCAGCGGCGCCTATTCATCCATGTCGGTGCTTCACATGCCGATTCGCAGCGAAAAATTCGCCAGAACGTACCCTGCAATGGCCGAAAACGAACTCAGAATCCAACGCCGCCAACGCGTCCTGAAGGGCGCGGCGATCTTGACCGGCATCAACAATTCCGAGGTGACGTGCACGGTACGCAACATGCATTCGAACGGCGCGGAGTTGAAAGTGCCGATCGACGCACGCGTGCCGGATGAATTCCTGCTCTATGTGCCGGTCGATGGCATCGGCTACAGGGCCGTGGTGCGCTGGCGCCGCGAGGACCGCATCGGCGTCGAGTTCACCGGCACCGAGCCCAAGCCACACTGGCACTACGGCTGAGCTGCGGCGGCACTGCCGTCGATCTCGCAAAGAAAAAGCCGGCGGATCGATCCGCCGGCTTCTCCGAGCATCTATGAAATTGCGAATTAGTTCTTGGCCTTGTCGACCAGCTTGTTCTTCGCGATTACCCGCGCGCCGCAGGGCAAAGCCCGAGGACGCGCAGGCAAAAGACGTGGATCGCCTCAGTTCTTCGCCTTGTCGACCAGCTTGTTCTTGGCGATCCACGGCATCATCGCGCGCAGCTTGGCGCCGACTTCCTCGATCTGGTGGCTGTCATTGTTGCGGCGGATGCCCTTGAAGCGCGCCAGGCCGGCACGATATTCCTGCATCCACTCCGAGGTGAACTTGCCGGTCTGGATGTCCTTCAGAACGCGCTTCATCTCGGCCTTGGTGTCGGCGGTGATGATGCGCGGACCCGAGACATACTCGCCCCATTCGGCGGTGTTCGAGATCGAGTAGTTCATGTTGGCGATGCCGCCCTCATAGATCAGGTCGACGATCAGCTTCACTTCGTGCAGGCACTCGAAATAGGCCATTTCCGGCGCGTAGCCGGCTTCCACCAGCGTCTCGAAGCCGGCGCGGATCAGCTCGACCAGGCCGCCGCACAGCACAACCTGCTCACCGAACAGGTCGGTCTCGCATTCCTCGCGGAAGTTGGTCTCGATGATGCCGGACCGGCCGCCGCCGACCCCGCAGGCATAGGAGAGCGCGAGATCGAGCGCGTTGCCCGAAGGGTCCTGGTTAACGGCGACCAGGCACGGCACGCCGCCGCCCTTCTGGTATTCGCCGCGCACCGTGTGGCCCGGGCCCTTCGGCGCGATCATGACGACGTCAACCGAAGCCTTCGGCTCGATCAGGCCGAAATGCACGTTGAGGCCGTGGGCGAAGGCGATCGCGGCGCCGTCGCGGATGTTCGGGGCGATTTCGTTCTTGTAGATGTCGGCCTGCAATTCATCGGGCGTCGCCATCATCATCAGGTCGGCCCATTTGGCGGCGTCCGCCACGCTCATCACCTTGAGCCCGTCTGCCTCGACCTTCTTGGCGGTCGCCGAGCCGGCTTTCAGGCCGATGGCGATTTCCTTGACGCCGGAATCCTTGAGGTTGAGCGCATGCGCCCGGCCCTGGCTGCCATAGCCGATGATGGCGACCTTCTTGCCCTTGATCAGATTGAGATCGGCGTCGCGATCGTAATAAACACGCATTTTGGTCTTCCTTCCCTTTTGAAGATCAGAGGGCCAGCGGCCCGGTTTTTGCTCCGAAGAGAGCGAGAAACTGTTGCGTCGCGCGGCGGGCATCGCCGCCGATCGTCGCCTCAGTCAATTCCACCTGGTCGCCAAGCAGCAGACGGATCTGCACGTCGCGGCCGACCAGGCCGAAAAAGGTCCGGAACGCCGTCTCGGCGTCCTCGAAATCGAGCAGCCCGGCTTGACGCCCTGCTTCAAGCACCGGCTTCAGCCGCCTGGCCAGCGCGAAGCGGCCATTCTGCAGCACAATGGCGCCGAGGTCATCCTTGCCGGAGCCGGCATGGCCGACCGCCACGCGGTTGAGCGCGATCGACGTATCGCTGGAGATCACCTTGAGCCAGTCAGAGGCGAAGCGTTGGAGGCTTGCCGTCAGTGACGCGAGGTCGAGACTCTTGCGATCGACCGGCGCCACGCGCACCTTGGAGGCCTGCCACTGCACCGTAGCGTTGAGCAGTCCGTCGCGGTCGCCGAACCATTTGTAGAGCGTTTCCTTGGAACAGCTGGCCCGCCGCGCCACCGCGGTCATGGTGACGTTGTCGCCCTCTTCCACCAGCAGGCGGAGCGCCGCGTCCAGAACGGCCTGCTGACGCTCCGTCAGCGTTTCGCTTGTGTCGATATCGGCGCCTGCCTGCAGCACGGTCTTTCCCGGTTTTCCGATAGCCCAGAGGCGTACCGTACGTTACGGTTCGGCTTATTGCGCATTCCTGTTTCCGATGCAAGGGGCTGCCGCGAAAAATGACCGGCGGAGCAGCGAGCCTCGCCAGCTAGTCGCTGGCCGGCGGATCGCGCAGCCGTCCGAGCAGGCTGGCCAAGGTCTTCAGGTCCTGGGCTGAAAGCCTGCCGTCCATTCGATCGGCGATGCAAGCGCCATAGACCGCCCAGATGCGGCGGCGCATCTCCCGGCCGCTTGCCGTGATGCGAACGGTCTGCCCGCGGCCATCGTCGGAGACGGGCAGCTTTTCGACCAGGCCATCCGCCTCCAGCCGGGCCAGCAGTCGTGAGACGCCGTACTGCGCCAGCAGCACGCGATCGATCAGCTCGAACGGCCTTAGCCCGCCCTCGCCCGCCTCGGCGAGTTCGTGCAGCACGTCATACCAGGCGAGCGGCGGCAGGCCGTTTGCCTTCAGCGCGTCCTCGGTCCTCTCGACCAGTTGGCGCGAGACCCGCACGAGGCGCGCCCAGGCTGCAATGGCTTCCGGCGATGGCGACGTCTTCGTCATCGGCGCAGCCTAGTCGATAGATGCAACTGCATCAAGCTTGACGATCGATGCATTTGCATCCATATAGATGCAATTGCATCAACAAGGAACTTTCTGATGAAACATGAAATCTGCAAGATCGCCGACATCCCGCAGGCCGGCAGCCTGATCGCGCACTTCTTCGGTCGCGAGGTCCATGTCTGGCGCAGCGGCGAACGCATCCGCGCCGCGGCCAATGTCTGCCTGCATTTCGGCGGACCGCTGGACTGCAAGGACGGCACGCTTGTCTGCCAATGGCACGGCGCGAAATTCGACATGGAAAGCGGCGAGCGTCTCGAAGGACCGGCGCCGAAAGGCTCGCGCCTGATGTTCCTGTCGACCCGCGTCGACGATGGCGCGCTCAACTATGTCTGGGGAGAGTGAGATGACCGAAAGGCTCACCCTCGTCAGCCATCACCTCTGCCCCTACGTCCAGCGCGCCGCGATTGCGCTCGCCGAGAAAGGCGTGCCGCTCGAACGGGTCAATGTCGACCTTGCCGACAAGCCGGAATGGTTCAGAGCCATATCGCCGCTCGGCAAGGTGCCTCTGCTCCGCGTGCGGCACGGCCACTCGGAGGAGGTGATTTTCGAATCCGCCGTCATCCTCGAATTCCTCGAGGAGACCGAAGCCAATCCGTTGCACCCTGCCGATCCGCTGGCGCGAGCCAGGCATCGCGCCTGGATCGAATTCGGCTCGGCCATCCTCAATGCCATAGGCCGCTTCTATTCCGCCGCCGACGAAGCTGCGTTCCTCCACGAAAGCAGAGGCTTGTTCGAGATGTTCGCTCGTGTTGAGGCCGAACTGCCGGCAACGCAAAGCGGCCCGTGGTTCGCCGGCGAGCGCTTCTCGCTGGTCGATGCCGTTTACGGGCCGATCTTCCGCTACTTCGACACCTTCGACCGCATCGGCGATTTCGGCATTCTCGACGGCAAGCCGCTCGTCCAGGCCTGGCGCGCGGCCTTGAGCAGGCGGCAATCGGTCAAGGAGGCGGTCGGCGCGGACTATCCGCGGCGGTTGCATGCCTTTCTGCAGGCAAAGGGATCCTATTTATCCGGGATCATCAGGCGGCAGGCCACTGAAACTCCGCAAGCCCGATCCGCCTGAACGGGTCGATGACCGTTCCGGCGACCATGGCGGCGAGGAATTGCGGCCCCGGCGGGATACACGCCAGCGCCGCCACCATGCGGTCGCGGACAAAGGGCAAAGCTGCGGAGTCCGACTGGTAGAACGGCGTCAGCGACAGTGACAATGCCTGGAACACGCGCACATGCCAACGGCGTGCGCTGGCATAAGTCGCCAGCGCGTCGTCGAGGCTGTCCGCCCGCGCAAGCGCATGGCTGAGCGCGGCGGCGTCGAGCAGCGCCATGTTCGCGCCTTGCCCGAGTTGCGGGCTGGTCGAATGCGCGGCGTCGCCGATAACCGCAAGCCGCCGGCCTGCCGGCAGTCTCATCGTGTGATGGCCGTAACGGGCGAGCGAGAGCTGCTCGAAACTGTCGATCTGGCTGGTGAAAACCTCGCATTCCGGCCAGACGGAAATCACTCTCGCCTTCCATGCTTCGAGCCCCTCGGCCTTCACTCGTTCGGCGTCGGCCGGCTTGAGGCTCCAGAAGAAGGCCGCCATGTCTTGCGCGCCAGGCTCCGGCCGGCCGATCGGCAGCACGCCGACCATGATGCTTGCCTTGTCGTAGCGCTGCAGCAGCGCGCTTCTGTCAAAGCCGCCCCGCCAGCCGAGCGACGCCCAGAACGCGCCATAGGCGAGCGGTCGCGGCATGGCGGCATCGCCGAGATAGTGCCGCAGTTTCGAGCGCGCGCCGCTGGCATCGACAATGAGGTCGAACGGCCCGAGCCGCTTGCCGTTGGCGCAGACCAGCGTCGCGCGCTCGGTCGTCTCCGGTGTCTCGACCTCGACATTGGTCTCGATGGCGATCGCTTCGCGCAAGGCGGCGCGATGGAGCACGCCGAACAGCGCCGCCCGATGCACCGCGAGGCCGAAGCGACGGCCGCGCCGCGCGTCGTAGCGGACTTCGAGCACCGTGCGCCCGGTCTGGGCGTCGGTGCCGTGCAGCCGCTCGATACGGCTGCCGAGCGAAAGAATGTCATCGAGCAGGCCGAGATCGGCGAGGACTGTCAGCCCGGTCGGCTGCAGGATGAGGCCGGAGCCGACAGGCTTCGGCGCGTCGAAGCGCTCGAAGATGGTGACCTTGTGCCCCGCCCGCGTGAGATAGAGCGCCGCGGCCAATCCGGCCGGCCCGGCGCCGGCAATCGCGATGTCGTAGGATCTGCTCATTGCCCGCCCAAGCCAAGCCGGCCGGACAATCTCCCAACACATCAGTCAAATCAAGCTGGCGCTTTGACGCCTGTCAGGCTTCAGCCGCGTCGAAAGCGGCACGTGCCTCGCGCACGGCGTCATGGTTGAGCTCGGCCCACTGGACCAGCATCTGCAGGGGCGCAAACATCGAGCGCCCGAGATCGGTCAGGCTGTATTCGACGCTCGGCGGCTTGGTCGGGAAAACTTCACGGTGCACATAGCCGTCGCGCTGCAGGTCGTAGAGCGTTTGCGTCAGCATGCGTTGCGAAATGTCGGGAACCAGCCGGCGCAGCTCACCGAAGCGGTAGGGCCTCTCTGCCAGCGCCATGACCAGCAGCGAGCTCCATTTGCCGCTGATGCCCTGGATCACGTCGCGGACCGGACAGTCGGCGAAATTGCCGCCGTTGGTCATCGCCTTATAGACCTCGAGCTTGGCTTTCAGATTGAAGATCTTGCTGTCCATTGCGATATCCGCCGATCGAAACTGAAGCATGTCTCCCGAAAGCGGGAACCGGGTTTCGGGTTAAGAACATGCGTAAGATCAAAACCTAGAGCGCGTGGAGCAAATCTGAAAGATCGCGACGCGCTTTAGGCCGGCAATGGTGGTTCCCTCGCCGTGCCTACCTCCCGAAAAACTGCCTTCTTTACGGCCCGAGGTCAATTCCTATTTTAGTGCTGGTCTCTTTTTGAGACTACCACTTGATCCGCCTTCGACGCAATTTTTCAGGACCCTCCCCATGACCGAAACCCTTCTCGTCACCGGCGCTTCCGGCCAGCTCGGCCGAGCCGTCATCAATCACTTGCTGGAGGCGCAGAAAATTGCGCCCTCGAGCATCATCGCCGCCACCCGCAACCCCGAGAACCTCGCCGACCTTGCAGCGCGCGGCATCGCCGTCAGGGCCGCCGACTTCAACGACAGCGCCTCGCTGGAGAAGGCGTTCGCTGGCGCCGACCGGGTGCTGATCATCTCGACTGGCGACCTCGATCTGAAGACTGGCCGCCGCCTGAAGCAGCATGAGACGGCCGTGGCCGCGGCCAAGGCGGCAGGCGTTTCGCATCTGCTCTACACCTCGATGCCCAATCCCGAGCCGGGCTCGCCCGTGCTCTTTGCCGGCGATCACTACGGCACCGAGCAGGCGATCAAGGCGAGCGGCATCTCCTACACCATCTTCCGCAACGGCTGGTATCAGGAGAACCTGTTCATGTCGCTGCCGCACGCCATTTCGTCGGGCAAGTGGTACACATCGGCCGCCGAAGGGCGCATCGCGCATGGCGCGCGCGACGATATGGCGGCCGCCATTGCCGCCGGCCTCGCATCCGGCTCCAAGGAAAGCCACATCTACACGCTGACCGGCCCTCAGGCCTATACGGTGGGCGAGATCGCCGCTCTGGTAAGCGAGGTGACCGGCAAGCCGCTGGAAGTCATCCAACTGCCGGACGAGGCGCTTACCGAAGGGGTGAAAGCAGCCGGCGTTCCAGAGGATTTCGCCCGCATCATCGTCTCCTTCGACGCCAACACCCGCGCCGGACGCATTGCGGAGGTGACCGATGCCGTCGAAAAACTCTCGGGCCGCACGCCCCGGACGCTGAAGCAGTTCCTAGAAGCGAACAAGGCTACCCTGCTCGGCTGAAGCCAGGCGCGCCTGAGAAGGCCCTCAGGCGCGCTTCACTTCGACTTCTTGAGCAATCCAAGCCGGACAAGGCTCTCAGCGGTCGCGACAAGCGCGTCTTCGCGTGATCGCGGCGTCCAGCCAAGCAAGCGCATGGCCTTGGCGCTCGTCGCGTTCCTGGCTTTGCCCAATTCCGTCACGATCTGAGCCGCCTGCCCGTCGAACAGCCCGGCGATCCGGACAAGCCAGTCCGGCAGCTCTCTTGTGGTAACCCGCGACGCCGCATTGCCGAGCCGCGCTTTCAGCGTCCGCGCGATCTCCAGCATCGTCATGAAATCGCCGCTGATGGCCAGGAACCGCTCGCCTTTGGCCGCAGGATTGGTCATGGCGCGCAGATGCAGGTCGGCGACGTCGCGCGCATCGACCACGCCGAAGACCATGCGGGGCAGTCCGGGCATCTCGCCATCCATCAGGCGCCTGATGAAATCGGTCGACGTCGAATGATCCGGCCCCAGGACCGGCCCGAAGATGCCGACCGGATTGACCACCGCCAGTCCCAGTGCGCCGCATTGGGTGGCAATAAAATCCCACGCCGCCCGCTCGGCGAGCGTCTTCGACTTCACATAGGCGCCGACCTTTTCCGAAAGGTTGGTCCAGTTCTCCTCCGTGAACGGACGTCCGACGACCGATGACTGGCCATAACCGACAGCGGCAAAGGACGAGGTGAGCACCACCCGTTCGACCCCGGCATCGCGTGCGGCCCACAGCACGCGCAACGCCCCTTCCCTGGCCGGGACGATCAGGTCGTCCTCATGCTTCGGCACGCCGGGCGGAAAAGGCGAAGCGACATGAAGGACGTACCGGCATCCGGCGACCGCCTCAGACCAGCCTTTGTCGCTCATGAGATCGGAATGGGCGAAGGAAAGCGCGTCGCCCGGCTCGGCGCCGCCGACCTCCAGCATCGCAAGAACATGGGTTTCGCGCCTGGCCGAGCGCACCGTGGTGCGCACGCGGTAGCCAGCGTTCAGAAGCGCTACGATGCAATGAGCGCCGAGAAAGCCGGATCCGCCGGTCACAAGCACCAACTCGCCGCTCATGCCCGCCTCCCTTCGGCACTGTTCCGACCGATGCGGCGCAGTCTGTCAGATGGCGACCTGCGTGCCAATCTCCACGACGCGTCCGGTCGGGATCTGGAAATACTCCGTCGCGTCCGCCGCCGTCTTGGCCAGGCCGATGAACAGCCGGTCCTGCCAGATCGGCATGCCGGAATTGGGTGAAGCCTTCAGCGAGCGCCGCGACAGGAAGAAGGACGTCGTCATGATGTCGAACTTCCAGCCCTGCTTGCGGCAGATGGCCAGCGCGCGCGGAATGTTGGGCTGCTCCATATAGCCGAAGGTCAGCGTCACGCGCATGAACAGTTCGTTGACCGTCTCCAGCTTGACCCGCTCGCTGTCGGGCACGATCGGTTGCGGCGCGGTCACCACCGACAGGATGACGTTTTTCTCGTGCAGCACCTTGTAGTGTTTCAGGCTGTGCATCAGCGCCGTCGGCGCGCTGAGCGGATCGCTGGTCAGGAACACGGCGGTGCCTGAGACCAGCTGTGGCTTCTTCTTCAGCAGGTTCGCCGCCAGGAAATCGAGCGGGATCTCGTTGCGGCGCGTCTTGTCGAATAGGTAGCGGCTGCCCCGCACCCAGGTCCACATGCCGAGGATGATGGCGAAGGCAACAGCGAGCGAGGCCCAGCCGCCCTCGAACACCTTGACGATGTTGGAGGCAAAGAAGCCAACGTCAATAAGCGCGAACAATGCCGTCAGCGCAACTGCCGGCCAGATGTTCCATTTCCAGATCCGAGTCATGACGACGAAGAGCAGCGTCGTCGTCACCAACATGTTCCCGGTCACCGAGATGCCGTAGGCCGAAGCCAGCTTGCTGGACTCCCCGAAACCGACCACCAACAGCATCACCACCAACGCCAGCAGCATGTTGACGCGCGGCATGTAAACCTGCCCGGATTGCTTTTCCGAAGTGTGCAGGATTTCGAGCCGAGGCAGCATGTTGAGCTGCACCGCCTGCCTGGTCAGAGAATAGGCGCCGGAGATCACAGCCTGGCTGGCAATAACAGTTGCCGCCGTCGCCAGCACCACCATCGGGATGAGCGCCCAGCCCTCGTTCATCTCGAAGAACGGATGGCCGACCGTGCCGCCCTTGGCGAGCACATAGGCGCCCTGCCCGGCATAGTTCAAAAGCAGGCAGGGAAACACAATCGCCAGCCATGCCAGCACGATCGGCTTGCGGCCGAAGTGACCAAGATCGGCGTAGAGCGCCTCGGCTCCGGTGACGGCCAGGAACACGGCGCCGATAGTGACAAAAGACACATCGGGTGAATTGATCAGGAAAGCCACGATGTAATGCGGGCTGATGGCCCACAGGATTTCCGGATCGTCGATGATGTGGTTGAGACCGGACAGGCCGATGGCCAGAAACCAGATTGCAGTCACCGGACCGAATACCAGACCGACGCCCCCAGTACCGAACCTCTGCACGGCAAAGACCACGGCGAGAATGACCAGCGTCAACGGAACGACGTAAGGCTGGAAGGCCGGCGTCACGACATTCATGCCTTCGACCGCCGATAGCACCGAGATGGCTGGCGTGATGACCGCATCGCCGAAGAACAGCGAGGCGCCGACGATGCCTATGGCCAGGATAATCGCGGAACGTGTAGCGAAACTGCTGCGCGCCAGCGCCATCAGCGACAGCACGCCGCCCTCGCCGCGGTTGTCGGCGCGCAGCACGAACATGATGTATTTCACCGTCACCGTTATGGTCAGCGACCAGATGATCAGCGACAGCACGCCCAGGATGTCGGCGCGGTTCGCGACATCACCGCCGGAAGAGGCGTGCAGCGCCTCGCGGAACGCATAGATCGGGCTCGTGCCGATATCGCCATAGACCACGCCGAGCGCGCCCAGCATCAGCACCTTGGTGCTATGCTGCTCAATCTCAGCGTGACTCGACTGGTCGGCGGGTTCTGCGTCTGCACCACCATTGGCGAGGGCCATGGACGACACTCCGATAAAACGCGCGGTGCTCTACGCTTGCTGCAGTGCAATATCAAGTGCCCTTGCGTGAGGGCTCCCATGCCGCCGGCGCACGGCTTTTGGTCTACGGACCGGCCCGCGTTTGTTCATCCGGCGCAAGCCGCTCTCGTTCAGATGGCCACTTGCGTGCCGATCTCGACCACTCGCCCGGTCGGGATCTGGAAATACTCAGTGGCATCCGCCGCCGAGCGCGCCAGGCTGATGAACAGCCGGTCCTGCCAGACCGGCATGCCGGAATTGGGTGAGGCCTTCAGCGAGCGCCGCGACAGGAAGAACGACGTCGTCATAATGTCGAACTTCCAGCCCTGCTTGCGGCAGATGGCCAAGGCGCGCGGAATGTTGGGCTGCTCCATGTAGCCGAAGGTCAGCGTCACGCGCATGAACAGCTCGTTGACCGTCTCCATCTTCACGCGCTCGCTGTCCGGCACCACCGGCTGCGGCGCCGTCACCACCGACAGGATGACGTTCTTCTCGTGCAGCACCTTGTAGTGTTTCAGGCTGTGCATCAGCGCGGTCGGCGCGCTTAAGGGATCGCTGGTCAGGAACACGGCCGTGCCCGAGACGAGCTGCGGCTTCTTCTTCAGGAGATTCGACGCCAGGAAGTCGAGTGGGATCTCGTTGCGGCGCGTCTTGTCGAACAGGTAGCGGGTACCGCGGATCCAGGTCCACATAATCAGCCCCATCAGACAGGCGACAGTGATCGAGACCCAGCCGCCCTCGACGATTTTGACGACATTGGCCGAGAAGAAACCGAGATCGATGACGCCGAAGAGCACCACCAGGGCCAGTGCGGTCGCAACCTGCCATTTCCACAGCCAGCGCATCACCACGAACAAAAGGATAGTCGTCATCAGCATCTCGCCGGTCACCGAAATGCCGTAGGCCGACGCAAGCGCGCTCGAGCTGCCGAAGCCGACGACCAGAAGCATCACGCCAAGCGCGACCAGAAGGTTGACCCTCGGCATATAGATCTGGCCGCTCTGCATCTCGGACGTGTGCTGCACTTCGATGCGCGGCAGAAGGTTGAGCTGCACCGCCTGCCTAGTCAGCGAGAAGGCGCCGGAAATGACGGCCTGGCTGGCGATGACCGTGGCCGCTGTCGCTAGGCCCACCATCGGCATTAGCGCCCATTCGGGCAGCATCTGGAAGAACGGGTTGGTCGGCTTGCCGCCATGCGAGAGCACGAAGGCGCCCTGGCCGAAATAGTTGAGCAGCAGGCAGGGAAACACGATCGCGAACCAGGCCATCACGATCGGCTTGCGGCCGAAATGGCCGAGGTCGACATAGAGAGCCTCCGCGCCGGTCACCGCCAGGAAGACCGCGCCGACGGTAACGAAGGCTCCGGTCGGCGTCGTGGCCAGGTAGTAGATCGCATAATATGGATTGATCGCCAAGAAAACCGACGGGTCATCGACGATGTGGTAGACGCCGGCCGCGCCGATCGCCACGAACCATGTCGCCGTCACGGGCCCGAACACCGCCGCCACCTTGCCCGTGCCGAAGCGCTGCACGGCGAAAAGCACCGCCAGAATGACCAGCGTGATCGGAACCACGAAGGCATCGAGCGCAGGCGTGACGACTTCCAGGCCTTCGACCGCCGACAGTACCGAGATCGCCGGGGTGATGATTGAATCGCCGAAGAACAGCGCCGCGCCGCAAATGCCGATCACCAGGATGAGCCTGGAGCCCGGGGGATAGGCGCTGCGCGCCAACGCCATCAGTGACAGCGTGCCGCCCTCGCCCTTGTTGTCGGCCCTGAGCACGAAGGCGACATACTTGAC
>NZ_RZRY01000950.1:0-1965 GCF_003998035.1 Mesorhizobium sp. M2A.F.Ca.ET.039.01.1.1
GTTGCGGAGTAGGGGGTTGGGGCGCCTGCGCCGGTATTTCCCAGGGACGGGCGGCCTTCGGCTTCTCGGCCGGCCGCTCGAAGCGATCGGCTGGATCGGCACCGTGGCCGGAAGCGGGCGTCGCGGCTGGCCCGAAGCTGAAATCGTCGAAGCCGGCGGCTTTGGGCGGGGGCTCGGGCATGTCGTTGCGCGCTGGCATGTCGCCAAAGCCGAACGGGTCCGCTCGGCCGGTGGCGGGCTCGTCGTTCGAGGTCGGCGTCGCCACCGGATCGAGGCTGAACGGATCGTCGAAGGCCGGCGAGCTGCGCTGGTTCGAAGCGCGATCGTAAGCTCCGGGCACAGGCTGCTCGAACGGATCGGGCAGCCCGGCCGGGCGCGGCCGCTGCGGCTCCTCCTCGGCCTTGGCCGAGAAGAAATCGTCGCCGCCGATATTGGCTGGCGTCCGCGCCTGTGGCGACGGCCATGCCGGCACAGCATTGGCGATCGGCGCCTGGCCGATCGAGGTGTGGCCGGCGCCCGGCTGGATCTCAACATGGAGCACATAGTCGCCCATGCGCAGCCGCATGCCGCTTTGCAAGCGCGTCGACCTGCCGGTTCCGAGCGGGCTGTCGGAGTCGTCGATGAACAATCCACTGCTCGACGTGTCGGTGACAAAATAGCCGTCGCGGCCGCCGCTGATCTTGCAGTGCGCGCGTGAGACGAACATGTCCGGGTCGTCGATCTGCCAGCCGGCATCGGCGCTGCGGCCGATCACCAACTCGCCCTCGTCCAGCCGGGTCTGCCTGACCACCTGCGAGCGCGGACCTTGTTCCAGGGTCAGAAGCAGGCTCATCAGGCTGCCTCCGCCATGTCCGGCCGCCAACCGACGATGGTGCGCAGCCTGAGATCGTCGGCGTCTCCCATTTCGGTGGGGCGCGAGAGCCATGAGGTCCGGCCGAGCTGGATCGTTCCCATCTTGGGCGCCGGCACGGCGTCGCGCGCGAGCACGATCCTGAGGTCGACATCAAGGGCTTCGCCGATCATGTCGCGCACCGCCTTCTTGAACAGGACAAGCCTCCGTTCTCCAGGCAGGAACGACTTGAAATCGTCGAGGCTGAGCGGGCCGACGCGCAATTCGATGCGGCTCTGCCGGCTGAAGACGCGCGGGCCGATCGTGGCCCCGCGCCCCAGCGCCGCATAGGCCTTGCCGACTTGGCTCTGCAGCGCCTTCGGAATGGCGATCCAGGCGGCGACGAATTCCTTGATCTCAACCGGCACCTTGAAGGCGGTGGCGAGGAACAGCGTCAGCCGCTCCGCGCCGTCGACCTGGTTCGCCAGCGATCCGGCCTGGCGCAGCCGAACCGTGTCGAGCTCGGGGTCCTGCGTGCCGGGAAGGCCGATGCCGGCCATGGCTTCCAGCATGGCGCGGACACGACCGCCGACCGAACGTTCGATCTGCACCGCCGGATGCGCGTCCGCCCAGGCGCGATAGTAGAGCGCGATCATGCGGTGCTGCAGGATGTTGACAAAGTCGACGAAGGTCGTGTCGCTGGTCTGCTCGGCGTCGGCACCGGTGAACCAGCGTTGCGACAGCCGGTCGAGCACCCAGCGCGTCAGATGCAGCGGCATCGGCCCTTCCGGCCCGAGCAGGCCGAGATTGGCGAGGGTCACCCGCGCCGGAGCCTTTTCGCCCGCATCTTGGAATTTGACCACGTCCCTGGCCGAGAAGCTCAGGCGCACATGCTGGCCGAGCCTTGCCGGCTCGCGCTCCGCGGTTCCCGAATGGCCGAACAGACCCCGTCGCTGCTCCAGCCGGCGCAGCAGCTCGAAGAAGTCGTACCCCTCCGACAGCGGCTCCGCCTCCGTTGGGGCCGGTTGCGCTAGATCAGGTAGCGATTGCCGGGCGTCATCGGCCATGGCACATCCTCCTGCTTCTGCAGCAACCGCGTGCGAGTCCGCACGAAACCATTTATCCCGGCATGGCGG
>NZ_RZRY01000951.1:0-1960 GCF_003998035.1 Mesorhizobium sp. M2A.F.Ca.ET.039.01.1.1
GTTTTATGGAATGGCCCGCCCTCCTTTGAGGCATCGGCTAGGATGCCTGTGTTTGGAAAGCGGAGAAGGACGAGCCATGACGATCATGATGCTGGGAATTGACCTTGGCAAGAACAGCTGCAGCGTTGCGGGGCTGGATTCGGATGGGAATGTGGTGCTGCGTCGCCGCATGCAGCCCAAGAGGGTCTTGAACTTCGCCTCGAAGCGCGCACCCTGCACTGTAGCGATGGAAGCGTGCTGCGGCGCACATTATCTGGGACGGCTTCTGGCCGAACAAGGGCACGAGGTCAGATTGATGTCGCCGGAATATGTGCGTCCTTACGTGAAGGCGCAGAAGAACGACGACCGGGACGCGGAAGCAATCGCAGAAGCCGCCACACGTCCGACGATGCGGTTTGTCGAACTCAAGTCCCAGGCGCAACTGGATGTCCAATCGTTGCACCGGGCCCGCTCTCGGCTGGTCGGCGCGCGCACGACGCTGACCAACCAGTTGCGCGCCATCCTGCTTGAGCGTGGCACGGTCATCGTGCAGAGGCGCCATAAGCTTGAGCAGGCAGTGGATGCCTTGCTTGCAGATCCGGACTTCATGAGCGGCAGTCGCATTCGTCGCTTGCTCGCCGATATGCGGCAGGAATGGATAGATCTCGATCGCCGCATCGGGGCTCTGGACCGGGAATTCGTCGAACTCGCTCGCGACAATGTGGCCGCTCGGCGGCTGACGTCGATCCCCGGCATCGGCGCCCTCAACGCTACCGCACTCGTGGCTGCTGTTGGCGACGGCGCGACCTTCGCCAAGGCTCGCGATCTTGGCGCATGGCTGGGGCTCGTCCCGCGACAGCACACGACCGGAGGCAAGCCGAGACTGCTTGGTATCTCCAAGCGCGGCAACAAATACCTGCGCACGCTACTGATCCATGGGGCCAGGGCCGCCTTGCCGTCACTGGCCCGAAGCCAGACCACGCTGGGCGTTTGGTTACGTAATCTGCTGGCAAGACGACACCGCAATACGGTGGTCGTCGCGCTGGCCAACAAACTCGCCCGTATCGCATGGATGATATTGCGACACGAGGTAACCTTCCAGGCCAACCGAGCCACGGCGATGGCAGCTTGAAACAATCAGGTCAGCGGCGACACGAAATGAACGCCGTGTGACCCATGATGTCTGCGGGAGGACTTTGAAAGATGGCCTGACGGTCAAGCCGACGTTCTGGAAGCCTGGTTCAAAAGATGGCGCGTCGACGCCGTGAGTTTTATCAGGCCCGGAGCGTGCGGATCTCCATCTTGGCGACGGCTTCAGCCGACACGCCGTATACGTTGATGCAGACCAATAGTTGCCATCAGAAATAAACCTCTTGCCGACGGGCGGGCCATACGTTTTTGATGCATGTCGTTGCCCCAGAACCGCTGCACACTTCTGGGCGACATGCATTGTCCCGTCGGCCTTTTTTGCAATCGTTAAATTGCGCGGCTTTTCCGGAACATCATTGCAATCAGCGTCTGTTAGTCAGTGCTGATAGATTTGAGGGACGAGCAGTGCATATCACGACAATCGGCAATGCGAACGCGACGGCGGCCAATGCGCCGGTGCGGGGGTCGTCAGCGGCTTCGGCTGATTCGGCGCGAATTCGAAGCGATGTCGATGCCGCCCGCAACACGGCGCTTTCGGCGCTCAACAACGACCGTTTTCGCGTCATGCTGGAACAGATCAGCGATCCGGGCGCGTCGGGCGCGCTGGCGACAATGAATTCCGAGAACGTCGTCGATTTCAACACCGCGCTGTCGCGCTACGCCGAAAACAGCAAATAGACAGGCCCGTCAGGCGCGGCTGCGCCTGCGTTCGCGCCTGCCTTCGCCGCTGTCCCCGGCGCTTGCGGTCTTGTTGCGCATCGGACCGATGCGCTCGACGATCGTCGCGACGGTCGGGCGCTCGGCCTTGGTGTGGCCGTCGAGCGCCTTGCGC
>NZ_RZRY01000952.1:0-1960 GCF_003998035.1 Mesorhizobium sp. M2A.F.Ca.ET.039.01.1.1
GCGTTGCAGGATGCAGGCAATCACGATCGCGGCGGTTTCCTGGCCCATCGCATGGCAGGCCTCCTCATACGCCGACGGCGAGACGCCAAGGTAGCCCCGCACCTGGGCGGCGGTAATCATGAAATCGCGCCAATTGCCGATCCCGGCGACGGCATAATCCGCAATTTCGGGGCAGGCCTTCAGCACAAGCCCCAGCGGATAGGTTTTTGGGGGCTCTGCGGTCCTCGTCCTGGACTCGGCCGTCACCCCGCTTTTCTCGAAAGCAGGTTCAAATTCAAAAATAGAGTCGGTATTTGAATCAGATTGCTGCCGCTCGTTTTGAGAGTCATTGCCGCTTGGATTCATGGATTTCATATGAGTTTCCAGCAGCTTACCCACATCATCACGCAAGGCGGCCAGATCGGCAACGATAGGCTCGAGCTCGGCAATGTAGGCTCGGCGCGGAATAGCCTCCACAACATCGCGGAAACGCTTCCAAAGGCCTCCCCAGTCGCCCGGGACATCTTCGTTGACAGCGGCCTCGATCAGCTTGTGGATGTCACGGCGGTGCAAGGTGATCCGCTCGCGCATAAGCTTGAGCGCCCTGTTGTCGGCGCGAACACGCTCGGCCGCCGCCTCGAACTCGTAAGCACGGGCCAGCAGCGGCGCCAGGGAGAAGCCAAAGGCTTCCTGGATCTCCCCTCCTCTGCCCTTGCGGGCGTAACGCTTGCCGTTCGGGCTATCCCGACGGATGATCAGTCCGCAGTCCACAAGAGCCGCCAGGTGCCGCCTGAGTGTGCCATCGGGCATTCCGTGCGCCCTGAGCGACAGCTGAGCGTTGGAGGGAAAGACGATGAGGTCGCTTTCCTCACTCAACTCACTGTCAGGATAGAAAGAGAGCAACGCATTCAGCACGGCCAGGGCACGATCGCCGATGCCGACGATGCTCTTGCCTTCGCAGAGGTTGCGGTAGATCTGCCACTTGTCGACGACCCTGCCCTTGGGGATTTCACGTGACTCATTTTGCGCTGCCAACATGGTAAGCGACATCGGCCGCCGCCCAAAGGGCGTCGTTGCAATATCCGTCTCCATTTCTTCGCCTTCAATTAGGCAAAAGAAATCTGCTCGCCAAAACGACGCCAATGACTCTTGACAGTGATTCGTGGAGATGCGATTCTCAGCTTGCTTATGGTTGAGAAGGGCTTCCGCGACGGTGACGTTCGGGGGCCTTTTTCTTTTGCGGTTTAGTCTCCTGTTGCCTCTTTCTTCGATGTCCTGAATGCCTCGTAAAGGCTGTCCAGGTTCTCCGAAATGTATTCGCCGAACTCGGCCGCGTCTTTCGCTTTAAGCGCCAGACTGAAGGCCTTTCCATTGTTTTTAATCGTCGCGGCGACTGATTTGTCGGCCGGTGCCCAGGTTCTGTTGATCCGCGGAGCGAGCCCTTTCCTGATCGGCTTGTTGGACTTTGCTCCGTTCAGAAAATCAAAGAGCAAGTTGAAACGCTCATCAGAATCTGCGGCCGCGAACTCTTCGCTGGCCACATAGCTGTTGGCAATTGGCGTGTTCTTCGGGTTCTCGACGAGCTTCCGAATATCCAACCACCGGTCGCGTCCAATCCCTTTGGCCGGCCCAATCGCATTAATGATGACCGCAGGGATAGCTTTCGGAATCGTCAGCATCTTAGAGAGCGTCTGGTAGTCGACCGACAGAGCAGATTGGATGGTTTCGCGGCTGAACCCAAGCCCACCCAGCTGCTGGGCGAACATAACACGCTCAATGAACGTAAGGTTGGCGCGTGCGGAGTTTTCCTGCCCTTGTGCGACAACGTGGTCGATGTCTGCCAGCGTCTTCACCACTGCGCGGACAGGCCTGCCGAGTTGTTTGGCAACTCTCACCCGTCGGTGTCCGAAAACGGCCATGTAGCGGCCTTCGGCGCTGGGATGGGGTCTTACAAGGATTGGGGTATCCTGTCCCCTCTCCC
>NZ_RZRY01000953.1:0-1957 GCF_003998035.1 Mesorhizobium sp. M2A.F.Ca.ET.039.01.1.1
CTGACACGCCAGCCGGAGACCGTGAGGAACCGGATCAGGTCGCCGCAATCGCCCTCAATCTCGGCCAATGCCTTGACGAACTGGGGAAGGTCGCGCTCGTCGAGCCAATCGTCTCGAGCGGTTTCGGTGTTCTTTTTGATGCCTATGCACGGATTATCTTTCCGCCATCCGAGCTCGATTGCTCGACCCATCATGACGGACAGCACGGCCAAGGAGCGGTTGGCGTCGGTCGGGTTTGACCGCTTCCGACGGAAGAAGTCCCGGACCATTTCGCCAGTGATGTCGGCGACGCGCTTGCCCTTGAAATAGGGAAGGATGTTCCGCCTGATCCGGGCGCGGTAGTCCTTGCGGGTTTCGGGCTTCTTCGTAGCAATGTGCGACGTCTCGAAGTCGTCGACCAGATCCTCGAACGGAGGCTGTGCCTTTTTCACCGCTTTGGCAGCGGCAGGGTCGTCACCTTTCTCGATCGCCTGCAAGATCGCCAGTGCTTCTGCCTTCGCCTTCTCGGCGGGGAAGACGGAGAAGTCGCCGATGATGATCTTGCGACGCTTGCGCTTGCCGTCGCGCATCGGCAGCTCTTGGAACACGAGCCAGGTCTTAGAGGAAGACTTGCCATCGGCCTTGCGACGGAGCCGAAGCGCGAAACCTGAAAGCTTGCTGTCGCGGATGATCAGCTCGTCGCGGCCCGCCGGCAGCACGGCCGACTTGACGTAGTTGTCGGAAAGAATGGGCATGGTCGGGTCCCCTCTTGGGTAGCCGTGCGGGTACCCGCGACGTGTCTACGCTTGTCACCTTACGGGAACAAACGGGAACCGTAAACCCTCGGTCTTTCCTTTATTCACAACGGTTGCAGGCGATATGGATACCCAAGGGTGGACGCGCAGGAAATGACTTAAAATCCCTCGATCTCTGATCGTACGGGTTCGATTCCCGTCGTCCGCACCACCCTTTGCTCTTGAGCTTGGGGTGGCGGGCCACACTCTTCGCTCGAACTTCGGGTGGCGGCCCGCGAGCCGGGCAAAGGTTACGCGATCGAAAGCTTTTCCGTGCATCAAATGGTCGAGGCGCGTGGGGAAGAGCTTGGGATGTCGACGATCAAGGCGATTTTTCGCCACACCCCTGCCCCGGTCGTATTCGTCTGGCTGACGCTCAGTGCGGTTCTGAGCCTGCTCCTGTTGCTCGGCAACATGCCCAACGGCGACGTCGACGATCTCATGAAGCTGCATGAAATCAGGCATCTTCTGCACACAGGCAATCCGTTCGACAGAACGCTGACCGGTATCGCCCAGCCCGAGCCCATGATCTCGCACTGGCCCTGGATCGTCGATGCGCCCTATGCGTTGCTGGCCATCGCGCTGGCGCCTTTTGTCGGGATGGGAACTGCTTTATCCGCCGCCGCGTTCACCGTGCCGCTCCTGCTCCTCCTGGCCGCTTTAACCCTGCTTTTCCTCGTGATCAGGGAATTCGAGTTCGACCATCCAGGCGCGGTGCTGATCGTCGCCGCCTTCGCCGGGCTGCCCGCGCTTTCGGAATTCCAGCCCTGGCGCATCGACTACCACAACCTGCAGATGCTCATCCTCCTGGGGGCGGTGCTGCTGACGATCCGTGGCTCGCCGGTTGCCGCCGGATTGAACGGCGCCCTAATGGCTCTGTCCACCGCGATCAGCGCCGAAATGGCGCCGTTCCTTGCTCTTCCGGCCGGCTTCTACGCATTGGTATTCATCGCCGGAACGAAGGATGCAGGCAAGGACCTAGGGGCGTACGGTCTGGCGCTGGCGGCCGCCGGCATTGCCGCATTCTTTGTGGTCGTGGGACCCGACGCCTACAAAAGCGCCGCTTGCGACCGCTATTCGCTTTTGCACCTCACCGCGCTTGCGACTGCCGGCGCCGTGCTTGCAGGTGTCTCGCTGACCAGAGGAATTGGACGCTGGTACATACGCGCCCTGTGCCTTTTGGC
>NZ_RZRY01000954.1:0-1956 GCF_003998035.1 Mesorhizobium sp. M2A.F.Ca.ET.039.01.1.1
CAGGTCATCCTCGACCATGAACGGAAAGCCCGGCACGTGGCGAATGACCAGCTTTTGACCAACGCGAGCCGGCTCGAACTCCTTCACCTCGCCGACAAGGATCATCAGCTTGCGTGGACCCGATCCCGAAGTCGCCAGCGGCGCCAGCGCTTCAGCGCGACGCCTTTCGATCACGTCTTTTTTCTCGGCTCGGAATGCCTCCGGCACATACAGCGTCTCGGCAAGCGGGCGACCCTTAACGACCATCTGCTTTGCAGCCTCACGCAGGTGCCATTGCACATTCCACCAATGACGTTTTCCCGCCCAAAGCGATGTCCAGACCGTCAGCTCCGCCTCGTGCCACAGATAATGCAGCAGCCCGCGCAACGACAGTTTTTTCGCCTCACTCGAAACGCTGTCTGAGCCCGGACCAGCCTGCGGCGAGGCCGCGCGACTGCCGATCTTCGACAGGCTGAAATCCAGCTTCAGCGCCGCCATCCCGGTCTGCGGGTCGAGTTGTATGGCGCTGCCCATCAGGGCGCCAAGACCCGAAAGCTCGTATGGCGACTCGTAAGACGCACATGAGGGATCGTGCTCGTCGCCGCTGAGCGGCATGCGCTTGATCACGTAAAGGCCGCCCATGCGCGCGATGTACATGGGCAGACCGTCGCCCCGGCACATGCACAACGGCCGCTCGTGCCGTTGATAAGCGATCGTCAGAGCTTCCTGAAGCTCAGGTGCATCCTCCCTATAGAGCGAACCACAAATCCTGAACCGCCGCATCACCTCCAAAGCTCCAGGTCGCCGCCGCATCCCTGTGAGCCCATTGAGTCACGCCTTTGCAACAAGCGCAACCCGCTCGCTTGGATAATCGTGCGACCCAGAGCAGGGCAGTAGCCGAGTTTGCCTTTTGCAACGAATGACTGACGCAGCCGAGGCCTTCGGTGCAGATAATTGATGTTCCTATGGCATGAGCGATCGCGGCATTGGTGCCCTTCCGGCATTGGCCGGCGCTGGAGAGGCAGAGGGGAGGCCGGGATGCGATGGCGGGTCGAGGCCAGGAGAGAGGCTCCCGGCACCCGTCGCGGAGAACGATCATGACCCATATGGAGATTCTGTCACGCACGACGCCCAACGGTTACAAGGTCGATGTCAGCCGCGGCCAGCGTATCGGGCGCGTGTCATCGGAATGGTTCAACCGGCCTGACGACGACCGTTACCTGTCGCTCACCGACCTCAACAGTGCTGTGAAGCGGCGGTCCGAACGCAGCAAGACCCGTATCGTGGAAAGCGAAGCGATCCGCGTCGAAGCGTCGCGCGACAATCCCGAGCGGCTGATGCTCATGCTGCCGGACGTCCACACGCCTGTCGCGCCGACGCATTGGAGCTTTGGCCAGCTCGCCAGTCTGGTAGGTGCACCCGCGACGTATCTGCGCCAGCTTCCGGCCGCGCTTGCCGGCATCAATCTGCAGTATGGGCTTTCGACACACCGCGCCGAGCAGGTCAAAACGCTTGAGATCGAGAACGGTCGCCTAGAGCTTCGGGCTGTCACGGGTCCAGACTACGGCAGGATTTTTGACCACGAACTCGTCGATGCGGTGCAGAAGATCGCCGGCAACGGAACCGGTGACACACGCTGGAAAGTGCCCGGCGTACTCGATTGGTCGACCAGCATCTACAACCCCAATGTTGACATCTCGAAGGACACGACCACGCTCTATGCCTCGGACCGCGACATCTTTGTGTTCCTGGTCGACGACCTCAATCCCATCGAAGCCGGCCGACTGCCCAACGGCGAACCGGATCTCTACTTCCGCGGATTCTACGCCTGGAACAGCGAGGTCGGCTCGAAAACCCTAGGAATCGCAAGCTTTTACCTGCGTGCCGTATGCCAAAATCGCAATCTGTGGGGCGTCGAGGATTTCCAGGAAATCACGATCCGTCACTCCAAATACGCCGCCTCGCGCTTTGCGCTGG
>NZ_RZRY01000955.1:0-1955 GCF_003998035.1 Mesorhizobium sp. M2A.F.Ca.ET.039.01.1.1
CATTGGGATAGCGCAACCCGCCGACATTGATGACGCGGTTGTCGTCGCCGATAACCAGCGAGTTTTCGAGCGACGAGCCGAGCGCGTAGCCGGCGGCCCAAAGCCTCTCGACATCCTTCATGAAGCCGAAGGTGCGGGCACGCGCGATGTCGCGGCGGAAGATGTCGGGGTTGATATCGGAGGCGAATTGCTGGCGGCCGATGGCCGGGCTTTCGAAATCGATCTCGACCTCGAACCGCGTGCCGTCATAGGGGCGGAATTCCGCCCAGGACGCGCCGGCTTCCACGCGCACCGGCTTGACGACGCGGATATAGCGGCGCTTCACTGCCAGCGTCTCGATACCCGCCTGGTCGAAGGCTTCGACGAACGCCATGGCGCTGCCGTCGAGTATCGGAACTTCCGAGCCGTCGATCTCGATGATGAGATTGTCGATGCCGAGGCCGAACACCGTCGCCATCAGATGCTCGACGGTGCCGATATGTGCGCCGGCCGGATCGCCAAGCATGGTGCAAAGATCGGTGGCCCCGACTTCCGCAACCAGGGCGCGGAGCTCACGGGTTTCGCCGCCGTTCGAAAGATGGAAGACAATACCCGTATCGGCGTCGGCCGGCAGGAAATGAACGGTGACGGTCTTGCCGCTATGGACGCCGATGCCAGTCAGCGTCGCGCGCGATTTCACTGTGGTCTGATAGTCGTGCAAGAGTAACCCCATACGCCCAAATGCCTGCGTCCGCTCCATCGGCCTTGGGTATCTTGCAGCCAGTTGAACGGTCTGGCGCTCGCATCGAATGCGGCAAAATAAGCAAGAGCTGCGGCTCTGTGTGATCGGCAGGCAGGGCTACTCCCCGAATCCCGGCAAACCGACTTTAGTCCGAGCGGAAGATAATGGCCCGCCCTGGAGACTCCAAATCACGGTTTCTTACCCCGTGTAACCACGGGATCGTGTTAAAAATAGATCGTAAGCGATTGTTTTTAATATATTTTGCAAAAGCAACGGGCAGACGATTTCTCGTCTGCCTGTTAACAACCGTTATATATCGTTACGATCGGCGGTGCGCCGTATCGCTCAGTTGGCCTGGCGGCGCAGGAAGGCCGGGATTTCCAGCTGATCATCTTCCTGGACCGTGCGGGCCTGCGGTGTCAGCCGGCCCTGGTCGTCGAGCTGGCCGCGGCGCGGCGCGTAGAGCGCAGGATCCTGGCTGGCGAGGCGGCGCATCTCGGGCGCTGCCTGGCGCAGCTTCGGTTCGCGCGGCTGCGCCGGCTGGAGCCGGGCCGGCTCTTCCTCGCGGCGGGTCAGGCCGTTGGTCAGCCGCTTGATCAGCCCCATCGGACCGCTGTTCTCATGGTCCGCCGGGCGGGTCTTGGCTTCGACCTCAGCCCTCACCACCGGCGGGAAATCCTCCACGCGCGGCATACGCTGCGGAGCGGCGGCCACCGGCTGCGGCATCTCGCGCTGCGGCGCGGGCTGCTGCATGACCTGCGGCTGCATCACCGGCTGAGGCTGCGGTTGCGGCTGGGCTGGCGGAGCCTGGAAGATCTTGCTCTGCGGCCGGAAGTCGTCGATCGGCGCGGGGCGCGGCTGCGCCATGGCGGCTGCGTTTGCCTCGGCAAGCTGGATCGCCTCGGCGACCGGGTCGACCGCGCGCGGCTCGTAGGCCTGCGGCTGGACCGGAGCGGGGCGGATTTCGGCGACCGGAGCCGCCGCCGGGCGAGCGGCCGGCTTCTGCGGCGCGCGGATCGAGATCGGCGCCGCGGCGATTTCGGCGGCCGACTTGTCGATGCCGGTGGCGACGACCGACACGCGGATCACGCCTTCCAGCTCCTCGTCGAAGGTGGCGCCCAGGATAATGTTGGCGTCCTGGTCAACCTCCTCGCGGATGCGGGTCGCGGCCTCGTCCACCTCGAACAGCGTGAGGTCGCGGCCGCCGGTGATCGAGATCAGCAGGCCCTTGGCG
>NZ_RZRY01000956.1:0-1953 GCF_003998035.1 Mesorhizobium sp. M2A.F.Ca.ET.039.01.1.1
GCATAGCGCCGCAGGCTGCGCGTCTCGTTTCGCGCGCCGACCTGGCGGCGCTATGCAAAGCTCTGGCCGCAGCTCTGCTGGTCGGGCTTCAGCGCCACCACCACCAACATCCAGGGGCAATCCCTGGCGCTGCTGGTCGCGGGCATCGCCGGGCCTGCCGCCTACGCCCCGCTGGCGGCGGTGCTGGTGCTGTTCGCGCCGCTGCGCATCTCCAGTCTAGCCTTCTCGAACATGCTGCAGCCGGAACTTGCAAAGCTGGTGCGCAACAAGGAGTTCGACCGCGTCTGGACGCAGGCCAAGATCTGGGCGCTTGTCATGGGTTGCGGCAGCCTGGCCTATGGCTGCGGCGTCCTGTTCATCCTGCCGATGATCAAATCGCAGGCTCTGCAGCATGCCTCGGTCGGCCTGATCGGGCTCTTCGCCATCGCCAACTTCGTGCCGATCATGGCCTATGTGATGCCGCGCGTGGTCCTCGAGATTCTGGGCGATTTCCGCATCGTCGCCTTCATCACCATGGCCGGCGCGATCGTCGGGCTGGCGACGATCGGCATCCTGCTGGCCGTCGCGCCGTCGACATGGGCGCTGGCCGGCGCCGCGGTGTCGGAGACCTTCGTGCTGGTGGCCTCATGGTATTTCACGGCCAACCGCATGTGGAACCTCAAGCACCCCAACGAGCAGCGCCCCACGATGGTCGGCGCCTGGCGCCGCGCGGCGACGCTCGCCGTGCAGAGACGATAGGAGAATGATGTGGCAAGCCAGGCAATGCCGATGGCCGCGATGACGACCGGCCTGGCCGAGGGCGAGGCCGCGCCGCACGCCGGCGCCGCTGGCATCGCTTACGTGGCGCAGTTGCACACCAGCCTCGAAACGGCCAAGCCGCTCTGGCTGCGTCTCGAGACGACCGGCGTGTGCACCGGCCACCAGCATTTCGCCTGGGCCGAGGGGATCGTCGAGCGGCTCATGCCCCCGAAAGCCGAACTGGCCATCGTCGAATTGCGGGACGCCGCGACGGCCGAACCGGTCATGCTCGTGCCGCTAATGCGGCGCCGCGCGTTCGGCCATTGGGTGGTCGAGTGGTTGAGCTGCGGGGTCTGCGACTACGCGGCACCCTTGCTCGCCGACGCCACGCCCTGGACAAGGCAGTCCGCCGAGGCCGCCTGGGCGGCGGTGCTTTCCGTGCTGCCGCCGGCGGACCGCATCCACATCACCGGTATCCCGAAGGAGATCGGCGGCGTCGCCAATCCCCTGGCGCTGCTTTCGCCGGCGCGCGATTCCATCCATTCCCGTTACGGCATCGCCATGGATGGCGACGCCGACACCGTCGTCAAGCGCATCTGCCGTCCGTCCTTCGTCAAGGCCCTCAACAAGGACCTGCGCCGTCTGGACCGCAATGGTGGCCTGGCGTTGGTGGAAGCCGACACGCCGGCGTTGGTGGACTCGATTTTCGGCAAGCTGGTCGAAATGCGGCTCAGCCGTTTTCGCGAGCTCGGCCGGTTCGATCTCCTGGCGCGGCCGCCGGTCGCCGAGTTCTACCGAAGCGCGGCGCAGCGCGGTCTGAAGGACGGTTCGGTACGCGTCTTCGGCCTGCGCGCCGGCGACGTCATGGTCGCGGTCCAGTACCTTGCGGTCCATCTCGGCACACTGCATGCGCTGCTGGTCGCGATCGACCAGGCCGCGGTGCCCAACGTTTCGCCCGGGCTGTGCATCATGGGCGAGCTGATCCGCTGGGGCCGCGGGCAGGGCTTCGACTATTTCGACCTGTCGGTCGGCAACCAGAGCTACAAGGAGCATATGGGCGCGGTGAAGTCGGTTCTGTCCGAGCTTTGCTACGGCATCACGCTGAAGGGCCTGGCCGCGAGCGGCGCCATCAAGTATCGCGGTCGGGGCGTCGCCTTCGTGCGCGACAACCCGCGCCTCTTCAAGCTCGCGCAGGACTTCATGCAGCGCTGGCGG
>NZ_RZRY01000957.1:0-1942 GCF_003998035.1 Mesorhizobium sp. M2A.F.Ca.ET.039.01.1.1
GTGAAGGGTGGGGAGGTGCTTATCGCGCTGCAGCGCGATGGGCAATCCAAGGTCGCCGATGCGCTGTCAAAGGGCGCCCGCTTTCAGCTCTACCTTGCGCTGCGGCTTGCGGGGTACTACGAGTTTGCGCAGTTTCGGCCCTCCGTGCCCTTCATTGCAGACGACATCATGGAGACTTTTGACCACGTCCGGTCGGAGGAGGTCTTCAAACTGTTCGGGGAAATGGCTTCAGCCGGGCAGGTGATCTATCTTACGCATCACCAGCACCTATGTGAGATCGCCAAGGCTGTAATGCCGGGCGTAGCGGTCCATGAGCTCGGATGAGATTGCTGGCTGAGGATAAATCGCGTCCACGCCCTCCGCCGGCCTGGTCTCAGATGGTCACCTTTCTTGGCCTTGAGCATTTCCAGAGGCACTCGGCTGCATTGTTATCGACGGGCGCAAAGGACTCCTTCTCAAACATCGGAGCCGACTCTTCTGGCAGCCCGCGGTCTCATAGGGTGCGGCATCTGGAACGGGATGCGGATAGTTTGTCATCCATTTGAATTGACCGTCCGGGTAGGCGCTTTGGATTTGGTCGCGCCATGCCGGATGGGCTTCGGAAGAAGCCAACCTTAATGATGGTCCGGCCATCAACTTCGGCAGGTGAACGCCCGCTGAGTTCCAGGATGTAGAGGTGCTTGGAACCATCGGTTTCGCCAACCCAAAATGGTTCGCTCGCGGTGGGATGGCGCGACTTGGCACCGATGCGGACTCAAGGCTATGGATTGTGCCGTTGACACGGTTTTCCCGGCCATAAACAGTCACCTCGTAAACATCGAGTTGCAGAAGAAGCTCTGCTTCGGCCATGCCCACCTGGACGCCACTGGATCCGATATATTCGGAGTGCGCGCTCGCATACGCGGCTGGAAGCAACTGCTCGACACGTTTCCAATCCTCTTGAACGACCCGCCATGCGCGCGTTGCCTGCACCGCATATAGCCACTTGCCTATCGAGGCAGGGTCCATCTCCTTTTCAGCCCAACGGTCGCCGGCGATGAAGGTGACGTAGATCGCCCAAGGCTTTGGGACTAGACAGTCTCAGATACCGATTGCGCTTGGCCTCTCGGCAAAACCAATGCAGCCCAACTTGCAGGGTCGAACCCCCAGAATGAGGTCAACCTAAGATCCATGCCGGTTGGAAGTCTGTCTCCATCGAGCCAGATCTAAAACCGAGTCCCAATGGAAGGCGAACACTTCGCGCTGGGCGGCCTCGAATGTCGATATCGCCCAAGGATCCGCGAATGTACGCCATGGCATAAGGCGCCGGATGGCTCTCACCGCGTTTGCCTAGAATTGTCGTGAGTGGCGGCAGTCCACGATCATTCAGGGCGTGAAGGACGACCTCGAGGTTCTTTGTCAGACCGCGACCTGTCGGGTGATTCCAACCGACATCGTCTCCCACCCGCTGATATTGGCACGCGTGTTTGCTCGCGAGCAAACACGCGATTCGGTTTGCATGGAATTCATCGATCTCCCCATTCGATCACCGTATGAATCTGCTTCGGCTGCCCCATGTCACGCAGACCCGCGGCTAATAGGCCTTGCTTAGGCGTTCAACGCAACCTATATTATGTTGAACAGGGAGGTTCTGATGGCTGCGCAAACAAGCACTGCTGCAGAAAGTGAAGAAAAGGTCGCATCGGCGCGTAATAAGCTCGTGCTTGAGCAAGCGAAAGCTGCCGGACTCCTCGGCGCCGCGAAGAACACCCGTCTTTCAGGGCGAGTGCCCTCTGAGTTGATCGAGGCGGCGAAGAAGCGCGCCCATGTCACCTCGGACACGGAGCTTTTGGAACTGGCGCTCTCGCGCCTAGCCATCGAAGATGACTTTGGCGCCCGCCTTGTCGGCCGAAAGGGCAGCATCCCGGCGGATATAGATCTTGGGATTTGATCTTTCTGAGAC
>NZ_RZRY01000958.1:0-1938 GCF_003998035.1 Mesorhizobium sp. M2A.F.Ca.ET.039.01.1.1
GGTCGGCCTCGGCGCCGATCACGGCCTGGTCGAACTGCCAAAGGCCCGCGACATGGCCGCCGACGAAACCGCCGTCGATGTCGGGCTTGACCGAACCGCCGTCGACGGTGATGTCGGACCGGCCCCAGCCGTAGCCGGCCTGCATGCCGGCATAATAGCCGGTCCAGTCGAAGCCAGGCGCGGTCATCGGCAGATCAGCGCCCAGATCCGCCGCCCAGGCAGACCCGGACAGCAGGGCAAGAAAGCCGGCACTGGCGAGCGTCAGTCGACGCATCGAGCACTCCGAAATGGCGGTTCCGAAAGACTCCCTGGGAAAGACTAGCCCCTTTCGCCGCTGAACGGAATTGCATCTCTGCAACAGTGGTTTACGACCTGATGCTCTGGCTCCAGGCACCGGCATTTGCCAAAGTGCCTCATGCAGAGGAACTCGCCAATGACGAACGCCAAGCCGACAAGCGCCGTAAAAACCAAGCCGTGGACGGAGGTGGCGACACATCTGGTCGATGTCGCGATGGGCCGAAAGCCCGCGGATCTGGTCATCCGCAACGGGCGCTGGGTGAATGTCCATTCGGGCGAGATCATCCCCGGCGCGGACATCGCGATCGCCGCCGGCCGCTTCGCCTATTGTGGGCCGAATGCCAGCCATGCCATCGGGCCGGGGACCAAGGTCGTCGATGCCGGCGGGCGCTATCTGGTGCCCGGCCTTTGCGATGCGCATATGCATGTCGAAAGCGGCATGGTGACGGTGACGGAGTTCTGCCGCGCGGTGATCCCGCATGGCACCACCTCGATGTTCATCGATCCGCACGAGATCGCCAATGTGCTCGGACTACCGGGAGTCAGGCTGATGCATGACGAGGCGGTGGCGATGCCGATCAATGTGCATGTGCAGATGCCGTCCTGCGTGCCGTCGGCGCCGGGACTGGAGCATGCCGGCGCCGAATTGACGGTGGCCGACGTGGCCGAGGCCATGACATGGGACAACATCATCGGGCTTGGCGAGGTGATGAATTTCCCCGGCGTCGCCGCCAACAATCCGGTGATGTCGGGCGAGATTGCCGAGACGGTCAAGGCCGGCAAGACGGTCGGCGGCCATTATGCATCGCCCGATCTCGGCCTGCCATTCCATGGCTATGTCGCGGGCGGGGCGGAGGACGACCATGAAGGGACGCGCGCCGAGGACGCGATCGCTCGCGTGCGCCAGGGCATGAAGGCGATGCTGCGGCTGGGGTCGGCCTGGTACGACGTGGCGGCGCAGATCAAGGCGGTGACCGAAGGCGGCATCGACCCGCGCAACTTCATCCTGTGCACCGATGACAGCCATTCCGGCACGCTGGTGCATGAAGGCCATATGGACCGGGTGGTACGGCATGCCATCCAACAGGGCCTGAAGCCGGTGACGGCGATCCAGATGGCGACGCTCAACACCGCGCAGCATTTCCGACTGGAGCGCGAGATCGGCTCGATCGCGCCGGGGCGACTGGCCGATCTTCTGATTGTTTCGGACCTTGCCCGGATGACTATCGACGAGGTCTATGGCCGCGGCGTCAGGCTTGCGAAGGCCGGCAAGCTCGAGATCGACATCCCCGCCTATGACTATCCGCAATCGGCGAAGAACACGGTCAAGCTCGGCAAGAAGCTCGCGGCGAAGGATTTCGACATTTCCGCGCCGCAGGGCGCCAACGAGGTGCGGGCGCGGGTGATCGGCGTGATCGAGAACCAGGCGCCGACGCGGGCGCTGGAGGCCGACCTGCCCGTCGAGGACGGGTTGGTCGCCATGGATCGGCGCAACGACATCTGCCAGATCGCCCTGGTCGAGCGCCATCGCGGCACGGGCGGCGTCACCAATGCCTTCGTCTCCGGTTTTGGCTATGTGGAAGACTGCGCGATTGCGTCGAGCGTGGCGCATGACGCGCACCACATCATCGTCGTCGGCAC
>NZ_RZRY01000959.1:0-1934 GCF_003998035.1 Mesorhizobium sp. M2A.F.Ca.ET.039.01.1.1
GGTTCCTGAAGATAGGCGCCCTGATCAGAAGCGGCAGGCATGACGAGGCAGAGCGCGAGCTTGCGATTTTCATGACCCGGCATCCTGACTTTTCCGAGCAGAGGATACGCTGGATACCGTTCGTTGACCCGGCCAAGAACAATTTCCTGATCGCCAATTTCGATCGGGCCAAGTCAGCCGCATGATTGCCGGGCCGACAACAGATGACTGTGAACGAATTCACATACGCCGGACCGATGCAAACCTAGGCCAGATGGTGCCGGCATCGCATTGACGTGGACAGCCGGGGGGCTTGAACGCGCATGATCACATTGAAGTACTTCTCCGCGGTCCGGGCCGCCCAGAAGAGCCAGCGTCCCGTCGCCGAAATGCCGCCGTTCGACATCTATCGACTGCGTTCCAAGGGCGGCATTGCCGCGCGCATCGCCGGCTTTCTTCTCGGCGATCCGCGCTGGCTGCTGGCGCTGCTGCGCCGCTTCTGGCCGAATCCCGGCTTCGGCAATTTCCTGCTCGTCACCAAGGGCGCGGATGTGCGCGACATATTGGAGCGCGGCGACGAGTTCGAGACGCCTTACGGGCCGGAAATGGCCGAGTTGGCCCGGGGCTCGAATTTCATTCTCGGCATGCAGGACGGCGCCGCATACCGGCAGATGAAGTCGGCCGTGCTGAGCGCGTTCCCGCCGGCGGAGGTCGAAGCAACCGTCAGGCCGATCGCCGAGCGCCATTCGCGCGAGATCATGACCCGCGCCAGCCCCGGCTTCGATGCCATTGCAGGCTTGATGAAGATCGTTCCGGTGCGCATCTGCCGCGATTATTTCGGCCTTCAGATCGATGATGAGACCGAATTCGCCGACTGGTCGATCGCGCTCAGCGCGCTGTTCTTTTCCGATCCGACGGCAAATCCCACCACGCGCCAGCTTGCCGTGGT
The DNA here is from genome assembly GCF_003998035.1 of Mesorhizobium sp. M2A.F.Ca.ET.039.01.1.1. NCBI lineage: Bacteria > Pseudomonadati > Pseudomonadota > Alphaproteobacteria > Hyphomicrobiales > Phyllobacteriaceae > Mesorhizobium > Mesorhizobium sp. M2A.F.Ca.ET.039.01.1.1. The sequence goes on from NZ_RZRY01000959.1 coordinate 929, forward strand.
CGGGGGAGATCGCCTGATCAAAATTATCGACCGCTCGATCGCCGCGGTCCGGGAAAAGGCGAACAAGGATGACAGGCCGCTGGCTCGCTTGGTCGCGCTGATGGACCAGGGACGCCTGTCGCTGCCCGACATTCATTCCATCATGCTCGGCATGGTCGCCGGCTTCGTGCCGACCAATGTGCTTGCCGGCAGCAATTGCCTGGATGTGATCCTGTCGCGAACCGATGCACGGCAGGCCGTGGATGAGGCCCTCGGCGCCGGCGATACCGGCAAGCTCGACCGGGCGATCATGGAAGCCATGCGCTTCAAGCCGATCTGGATCGGACCCTGGCGCTACACCAGGCGTGACGCGGTCATCGGCAAGGGTACCCGCCGGGAGCGCGTGGTCAAAGCCGGAACGGTCGTCATGCCGGCGACGCTCTCGGCGATGTTCGATCCGGAGATCGTGCAGCGGCCGAACGCGTTCGACACCTCGCGCCCGCATCGCGACTACATGGTTTTCGGTTACGGCATCCATCTGTGCATCGGCGCGGAAATCGCCCGCATTCAGATCGGGGAATGCATCCGCGCCCTGTTCAGCAAGCCGAAGCTGACCCGCGCGCGGGGCAGGGCTGGCAAGATGGTCAGTGTCGGCGCCTACCCGGCGAGCCTCAAGGTCGATTTCGAGCGCTCGCCGCTTTGCCGCACCGCCGAGCAGTCGATGGTGACCGTGGTCTGCCCGATCACCCGACCGATGCCGCTCGATGCGGTGCGCGACAACGTCGCGGATCTCGGCAATCCGGCGATCGGCGAAATCAGCGCCGCGCTCGACAAGGTTGGCACCATTCATTTCACCAGCCTGGCCGTCGCTCCCACCGGCAAGGACGAAAAATCGGGGGCCGAGACCGGCGCGCTGGTGTTGGAAATCTCGGGCGACGGCAGCACCGACGATGTCATTGCCGCCATAGCGCAAGCGATCGGTCACCGGCTGAGGCCGATTTTCAGGGATGTCTGCGGCCTCCCGGAC
>NZ_RZRY01000095.1:0-14207 GCF_003998035.1 Mesorhizobium sp. M2A.F.Ca.ET.039.01.1.1
CGCCTGAAACGCGCGCAACACGCAGCCGTTTCCCAGCGTGGGCTCCTCCATCTCCTTCGCGAGCACGCGGCTGTTAATGACCCCGTTCCCGCCGGCAAGACGAAGCGAAAGCCGTCGAGCCAGTTCCTCGGCCGAGGCATCGTCCGAGAGCGAATTTGCAGGCGCCTCGGTTTCTCCGGTATCGACCGCTTCGCCCTTCTGCGCATCGATCACCTGCCACCAGATCGACCGGCCGGCGTCCTTTCCTCGCAGCCGGAGCAAAATTCGGTATTCGGGGGTCACCGCGGCGGTCTGTGTCGCCTGGGTGTAATCGTCGGCTAGAAGTCTCAGCGTCTGGAAACGCGACAATGCGACCAAAACCGCCTCGCGGACGTGCAAACTATCGTCGCGGTCGCCAGAAAACTCCACCGCGACTGCCGGACGCTGCGAAACCGGCGGCGGCAAAGCAGGCTTTGCGAAATACAACACTCCCAGGCCGAGCGACACCCCGCCAAGAAGACCGAGCGCGCTGAACATCCACCGCGCGCGCCATGTCGGATGCAGTCTGCTGCTCTCGCGCGCCGGCACAGGCTGGTTCGCGTTCGGCGGCGCCTCGTCTTCCGGTTCATCCGTTCCAAGGTTTCTTCGTTCGCGGAAGAAAACCGGAATGTAACGGCCCTTGGGCAGTTCCACTCGAATAGCATCGGCCGGCTTGTGTTCATAGTAGCGGACCAGCGCGGCGCGCAATCTGGTCGCCTCGATGCGCACAATCGGGTCCATCGTCGGGTCGAAGCTGGAGGGGCGGCCAAACACCTCCACGGCAATCGTGTAGGCCTTGATCGACGCTCCTCGCCCGGCGAACGTCTCTTCCGCCACAAAGGACAAGAAGTTGCGATTGCGCTCCGTGCAATGAAAATCCGCGTCCGCAAGAAGCTTTCTCAGCTCCTGCCGCGCCTCATCTTCCGATACTCCAGAGCCTGCCGACAGGATGCAGGAACCCTCTTCTCCTGCCATGGGGAGCCCTCTATTGCCAGATTTTCCCCACTACTGCGTCCCGACAGCATAATGGCATGTAACCGGGCGGATTCATAGAGGACTGACAGCATAGGTTAATGGAGGCCTCCCATTTGTGGTCAGGATTTCTGTGCGCGCGAGCGCTGGTAACATATCGACAGGATTTCGTTCTCGATTTCCTCGCACAGGGTCTGGTATTCATCTATCTGAGGTTGCAAAAATTCGGTTGGACGGGCGCGCAGTTTTTCCAGTGTGGCGCTTGCCTCTTCGTACGCGCCGCAAAGATTCAAGAGCTCGGCATCGGATGCCGTGAGGATTTGAAGCTGACCCCGCAACGCCGGCAGCCGCAACATCAGCTTTATCAGGCCGCGCCTGTTATAGACCGCGCTTTCCATCATCTATTGCAACCTGACACCTGCACCGCCACCAAGCATTGTTGCTGGCAGGCTTCGAGACAGCCAGTTCGTTACGGTTACAAAACCGGGAAGAGCAGGAATTGCGCCGGAGACAACTACTTTTGCGTGCCCCGCGAGTTTCTGCATGGCTTGAAATGTCCGAGAGCATTTACCGTAACGTACTTCGCGCATCCTTTGCCTATGCCAAATCTGTAACCGAGCACCGGCTTCGGCGGGACGCTGGCGCGAACGAGGAGCGCAGTTTCAAAATTCTACGCGAACATCAGGTAGTGCGGATGCGAAGCGGCTATCGCCCAGCACCGAAACCCCGAGGTCACTGGCGCCGAAGTCGAATGTTGCCGGCTGACGGGAAGCTAATAGGCGGCGAGGCCGTTTGACTGACAAGAAGGGACCCTTTCATGAGCAAGTTCGAACTCAACCGCCGCGACATGTTTGTGGGAGGGTCGGCGCTCGCCCTCATGGGATTCAGTTCAATGGCGCAGAGCGGCTCAGAGGCACTGGCCGCTTCGACGGGTACGGCAGCGAAGCCGGCGACACAGGCGACCAAGGCCGCCAATGAGGCGCTCAAAAAGTATCTGAACTTCGAAGATCGCGCGGATTTCGAGAACGCCACGCGCGGTCTCATCTCCAAGCCAGATAGGCTCATGATCAAAGACGCGAATGGCGGGATCGTCTGGGATCTGGAGACCTATAAGAAATTCATCGACATCGACAAGCCGGCTCCCGACACCGTGAATCCAAGCCTTTGGCGCAACGCGCAGCTCTGCATGCAATACGGCTTGTTCCGCGTCCATGACCGCATCGTCCAGGTCCGGGGTTTCGATCTCGCCAACGTCACCTTCGTCCAGGGGGACACGGGCTGGATCGTACTCGACACCGGCAGCAATCTGGAAACAGGCAAGGCCGCTTACGAGCTGGTCAGCCGGCATCTCGGCCAGCGCCCCGTGCTCGCGGTGGTCTACAGCCACAGCCACGGCGACCACTATGGCGGCGTGAGAGGGCTGGTGGACGAAGCCGATGTTGAGTCCGGCAAGGTGCAGATCCTGGCTCCCCAAACCTTCACCGAGCATGCCATCAGCGAGTTCGTGATCGCCGGCAACGCCATGGGCCGGCGTGGAATCTATATGTACGGCCCGCTACTGCCGCGCAGCCCACAGGGCGGCGTCAATGCCGGGTTGGGCCAGACGGTCGGTCATGGCAATTCGGGGCTTATCCTCCCGACCCGTGAGATCAAGCAAAGCGGCGAGGAAGTCACCATCGACGGCGTGAACATGGTTTTCCAACTGACGCCCGGAACCGAAGCGCCGGCAGAGATGAACACCTATTTCCCGCAGTTCCGAGCCATGTGGATGGCCGAGAACACTACAAACACCATGCACAACATCCTCACCTTGCGCGGCGCTCAGGTGCGCAACGCGCTAGAATGGGCGAAGTACATCAATGAGACGATTGAACTGTACGGCGATGGCACCGACGTAAAGTTCCAGGCGCACCACTGGCCTATGTGGGACAGCGAAAAAATCGTCGATTATTGGAAGAAGCAGCGCGACCTCTATAAGTTCATTCACGACCGCTCGGTCAACCTGATGAATAAGGGCTATACCGGCGTCGAAATCTCCAACATGATCAAGTTGCCGCCTGAGCTGGACAAGGCTTGGTACAATCGCGGGTACTACGGATCCCTCAAGCATAATTCCCGCGCGGTCTACCAGTTTTACATGGGCTTCTACGACGGCAATCCCACCACTCTCGACCAGCTTCCGCCTGAGGAGGCCGCCAAGAAATATGTTGACTATATGGGCGGACCGGCCGCGATCTTGACGAAGGCCAAGGCCGACTTTGACAACGGCGAGTACCGTTGGGTAGCGGAAGCTCTGAAGCACGTCATCTTCGCCGATGCCGGCAACGCTGCTGCCAAGGAGTTGCTGGCGGACGCTTACGAGCAGATGGGCTACCAGGCCGAGTCCGGCCCCTGGCGTTCCGTCTACCTGCAAGGTGCCTTGGAGCTGCGCCACGGCGTGCCAAATGCCGGCTCGATCGAGACCGCCGGGCCGGACACGATCAAGGCCATGCCCCCCGAAATGTCCTTCGATTATCTGGCTGTTCGGCTGGACAGCGACAAGGCGGCCGGCAAGAAGCTTGCCGTCACTATTGACTTCACCGACCTCAAGGAAGCCTACACGCTGACAATCGAGAATGGCGTCCTGAACCATTCGAGGAAGGTCGATCCAAAGGCCGACGCGAAGGTCTCGCTGACCAAAGCGGACTGGGACAAGATCCAGTCCAGTGAGAAGGCGGGGTTCCCGGACGAATTGAAGGTCGAAGGCAGGCGCGAAGCCCTGGCCGAGTTCGCCTCAATGATCGACACCTTCTCCTTCTGGTTCCCTATCGTGACGGCTTGAAGAGCCAACACACAAGTTTGGTGAGCGCAAGAATCTTACCAAAGGACGCGGGGAGGGAACAATGCTTAGATACAGTTTTGCAGCGCTGATTTTGCTCCTCACTCAATCGGGCGCGGTATCGCATGACTATACGCCAGGTCACCTGAACGAACGGCTCGCCCACAGTCGCGCTGTGGAAGCGATTGTCTGGGGCATGCCGGCGGTCAACTTCGATTTGATGCTGCAGGCGGCGATTAAAGCCGGTGCGAAGGAAAACCAGATCGTATTCTGGTCCCGGATTCCCGACTGGAAGAACCAGACGCTGACGCCCAACCCCAGCACGATCTACCTGATGCCTTTCGTCAATACCAAAGACGCGGGTCCGATGGTGCTCGAGATTCCGTCGGCTACGGGCGGCGAGATCACAGGAACCATCATGGATGCCTGGCAGGCGGCACTCGACGATGTCGGTCCGGCCGGCGTGGACAAGGGCAAGGGCGGCAAGTACCTCGTCCTGCCTCCCGGCTATAGTGAGCAGATCCCCGAGGGCTACATTCCGCTGCGGTCCGATACGAACATGGCCTACGCGCTCCTGCGTTCCAATGTGGGCAGCGGCAGCGAAGTGGATGTCGCCAAGGCGGTCGCCTACGCCAAGCAGATCAAGCTGCATCCGCTCTCGCAGGCGGCCAGCCCGCCGCAGACGACCTTCGTCGATGCGGTTGAAACGATCTACGACAGCACGATCCCCTACGACGTGCGCTTCTTCGAGTCCCTCGACCGTTTCGTCCAGCGTGAACCATGGCTCGACCGCGACAAAGCCATGATCGACCATCTGAGGTCTGTCGGCATCGAGCAGGGTAAGCCCTTCAAGCCCGGTCCTGAAACAAAGAAGGTACTCGGGCAAGCGGCCTCGGAGGCTCGGACTTTGATGGAGCAACGCTACGAGGCTCTTTTCACCCCGTCGTTCTACGAGGGAAGCCAGTGGGCTCTCCCTGTTCCACACGACCTCAGCGAAGGCTTGTCGGATCTGTTCAGCAAGCCTGGCGTCTACCCCGTGGACAATCGCGGCACCTTTTTCTCGTTCGCCTTCTCCAGCATCAAACACCTCGGCTCCGGCCAATTCTATCTCGTGACGATCCGAGACAAGAATGGAAAAGCCCTGGACGGCGGAAAGACTTACCGTCTGACTGTGCCGGCCAATGCCCCGGTCTCGCTCTATTGGTCGGGCACCGTTTACGATCGGGGCACCCACGGCCTGATACGCGATCAGAAATGGGCCAGCCGAGGTTCGAACACCCCCGGGCTTCAAGCCAATGCCGACGGTTCGGTAGATCTGTACTTCGGGCCGAAGCCCCCCTCCGGAAAGGAATCGAACTGGACCCCGACGCGATCCGGCGCCGGATGGGAGATCATCTTCCGGTTTTATGGCCCGAAGAAGCCACTATTCGACAAGACGTGGCAATTGCCGGACATCGAGAAGATAGCCGCCCGGTGAGCGTGGAGGAGAGCGCCATGAAAGCAATCATAGCCGCAGCGTTCGCGCTGTCCACAATGGGAGGAGTCGCATTCGCCGAGAGCACTGTGCCGGTGACAGTCGATAACTTCGTTCGCGCCGAGACGGACCTCTATTTCTCCAATTCCGTGAAGGGTGGCGGATTTGGTGGCTGGCATCACGTGCGGGACCTTCTGCCCATCGACCATCAGACCGTAATCCGCGGCAACCGGGACACTTTGTATTCCACGCGCGTCTTCGATCTCGACGCAGGGCCGGTGACCATAACGCTTCCCGATGCCGGGAAGCGTTTCATGTCGCTGCAGATCATCAGCGAGGATCAGTACACGACCACCGAGTATGGCGCCGGACCGCACACACTGGACAAGGCGAAAGTTGGTACCCGTTACGTCCTGGCGGGCGTTCGCACCTTGGTCGACCCCAATGATCCAAAGGACCTGGTTCGCGTCCATGCTCTGCAGGATGCGATCGAGGTCTCGCAGCCAGGCGGGCCGGGCAAGTTCGAGATTCCGAACTGGGACAAGGAAAGCCAGAAGAAAGTTCGCGAAGCCTTGCTCGTTCTTGCGAGCACCGTCACCGATACCCGCCGCGCCTTCGGCACGAAAGAAGAGGTGGACCCTGTCCAATATCTGATCGGCGCTGCTTCAGCATGGGGCGCCAACGCCCCGAAGGATGCGATTTATCTCAATGTGGTGCCGAAAAAGAACGATGGAAAAACCAACTACACTTTGAAGGTCAAGGATGTTCCCGTCGACGGGTTCTGGTCGATCAGCCTTTACGACGCGAAGGGCTACTATCAAAAGAACGCCATCAACGCCTACACGCTGAACGACATCACTGCCAAGGCCTATCAGGACGGGTCAGTCGCGATCCGGTTCGGCGGCTGCGATGGCAAGATCCCCAACTGCCTGCCGATCATGGAGGGCTGGAACTACATGGTGCGGCTCTATCGCCCGCGGGCCGAAATCCTCGACGGCAAATGGAAGTTCCCTGAGGCCGAGCCTGCGAAGTGAAGGAGCAGGCCGTGCGCTTACGTGCAACCGTCGTGGCAATGGCAGTTTTGTCAGTGTCGCCGGCCGTCTCCCAGGACACCGACGACCTGGCGAAGAAACTCGCGAATCCTGTCGCGAACATGGTCAGCGTGCCGATCCAGAGCAATTTTGATTTCGGTGCCGGCGCGAACGGCCATGGCTTCGCCTATACGGCCAATATCCAGCCGGTCATTCCCATTTCGCTGAACGACGACTGGCTGATCCTTTCGCGCACGGTCATCCCGATCGGCTATCGCGACTATTCTCCGGGCGGCGACGTGTTCGGCTTGGGTGACATCAATGCCAGTCTTTTCCTGTCGCCCAAGGCGCCCAATCCAAACGGCATCATCTGGGGCATCGGCCCGGTGTTTCTGTTGCCGACCGCCACCGATGATTTCCTGGGAACCGGCAAGTTCGGCCTCGGCCCAACCGGCGTTCTGGCCAAGCAGACGGGACCATGGACGATCGGCGTGCTCGGCAATCACATCTGGTCGGTGGCAGGTGATCATGACCGTGCCGATATCAGCCAGACATTTGTGCAACCCTTCGTATCCTATGGCCTCGGCCACGGCCGCACCCTCTCGTTGAACACCGAGGCCAGCTATGACTGGAAAAGCGACCAATGGACGGTGCCGATCAATCTCGGCATTTCGCAGGTGTTCAAGCTCGGGGATCAGGCGATGAGCATTCAGGTCGGCGCCAAATACTACGCCGAAGCGCCGCAGGGGGCACCGCAATGGGGCATACGAACCACGCTGACATTCCTGTTTCCGGAAAAATGAAGGGGACGCATATGAGATCCGCGACAATCATGCGCCTGATGGCAGGATGCCTCGGAGCCGCCGCGACATGCTTCAGCAGCGCCGGCAACGCGACGGAGGCCGCGGCCGGCCGCTACATACCCGGCATCACCGCCGGCCCCGGCATGGGCATCGTTCCTCCGACTTCCGGCGTCGGCTACTGGGCGATCTCGAACGCCTACTACCATGGCAAGGCGAGTGGCGAGATTCCGTTCGGCAACGACACCGTGGCTCTCGGTCTCAAAGCGGATATGTGGATCACCGCTCTTGCCGGCGTCTATGTACCCGAACTGCATCTTCCCGGAAACTGGACCTATGCGGTCCAGGGAGCCGTTCCTATCGCCTGGTCCCAGGCGGAGGCGTCTCTAGGTCCGATCGAGGCCGACGATCACTTGGCCGGCCTCGGCGACATTGCGGTCGCGCCGCTCGTGTTCGGCTGGCACAACGACGCCATGAACACTTTCGTCTCGACCTCGTTGACCGTCACCGCACCGACGGGCCTGTGGGACAAAGGGCGTCTGGTGTTCCTCGGGCTAAACTACTGGACGTTCACACCGGCTGTAGGCTTCACCCGCCTGTTCCCCGAACAGGGATTGGATTTTTCCGCGAAGTTCGGCGTCGACATCAACACCAGAAATGAAGACACAGACTATTACAGCGGCGCGATGGCGCATCTCGACCTCGCGCTGACAAAAAATATCACCAAGAATTTCTCGGTTGGGGCTATCGCCGGGTTCTTGTACCAGTTCCAGGATGACGACAGCACCTTCGCCGACGCTCACGACGGCTTCAAAGGCCGCTCGATCGCCATCGGACCTCTGGTGTCTTACAAGGCGGAGTTCGGAAAGACTGAGTGTGAATCTTACTTTGCGGTGGGCGCACGAGTTGGAGGTCAAGAACCGAATGAAGGGCGATGCCGTCGTGTTCGACATCAGCGGGAAATTCTGACCAAAGCCAAAGCACCGCCTTCGAGCGGCTTCGCGATGCACGGGATGACCGTGCTTCCGGAATGCGTGCTGCCGCCCAACCGGCGCAGGCTTGGGGCCGATGAAGGCATGTACCGGATACAACCTTTTGGGGTGGTTAAAGCCCGATTACCGCAAGATCGGGTATTGGCTGCGCTGGCGTTTTTCTGAAGCCTGCGACACTCTGCGGTCATGCTGGCCCGTTCCCGCCCTTGCCTTCCCGCGAAATTGCTATATAGACGCGCCCAATCTGCCGGTCCTTGCTGGGGGCTGAACGGAGGGCCGTGGCTTTTCGAAGCCGCGACACGAAGCCAGAAGTGCTTTTAGCCTCCCGTGTCTCCGCTCTCGACCGTCTCGCGATGCTCCTTTCTTCCCCGTTTCGTCGGGTCAGACAAGTTGCAGAGGCTTAGCCGCGAGGGCCGGACAGAGAAACGAAGAAAGGCAGAAAGACATAATGGCTCTTTACGAACATGTGTTTCTTGCCCGGCAGGACCTGTCGCAGCAGCAGGTTGACGCGCTTGTCGAACAGTACAAGGGCGTCATCACCGCGAATGGCGGCTCGGTCGGCCGGATCGAGAACTGGGGACTGAAGTCCCTCACTTACCGGGTCAAGAAGAACCGGAAGGCTTACTACACGCTGATGGACATCACTTGCCCGCCGCCCGCGCTCAACGAGATGGAGCGCCAGATGGGCCTGTCGGAAGACGTCCTTCGCTTCCTCACCGTCAAGGTCGAGGCGCATGAGGAAGGCGCTTCGGCGATGATGCAGAAGCGCGAAGAGCGCTCCGAGCGCGGCGGCTTCGGCGACCGCGACCGTGGCGATCGTGGCCCGCGTTCCTTCGGCGACCGCGACCGCGGCGACCGTGGTCCGCGTTCGTTCGGCGACCGTGACGGCGGCGACCGTGGTCCGCGCCGTCCGCGCGAAAGCTCTGAAGGGGGTGCAGAATAATGGTCGACATCAACCAGATCCCGACCCGGCGCCCGTTCCATCGCCGCCGCAAGACCTGCCCGTTCTCCGGCGCCAATGCGCCCAAGATCGACTACAAGGACGTGCGTCTCCTGCAGCGCTACATTTCCGAGCGCGGCAAGATCGTGCCGTCGCGCATCACCGCCGTCAGCCAGAAGAAGCAGCGCGAACTCGCCAAGGCGATCAAGCGCGCCCGCTTCCTCGGCCTGCTGCCCTACGTGGTTCGCTGATATGTTCGACCGGGCGGCTTTGCCGCCCGGTCTTTTCACCGGCGCGGCGGGCGCGTCGGGTTGACCCTCAAATCCCGAGTTGGGGCGATTGCCTCTAACTGCCCAGACAGGCAGGACAGCGACAAAAGCGGCGAGGTCGCACCAAGCTTCCTGACCTGTTCCTATTCATTCAACGTCGATCGTTGATCGACGCCCAGACGAAGGAACGAAACCATGGAAGTCATTCTCCTCGAGCGCATTTCCCGCCTCGGCCAGATGGGCGAGACCGTGAAGGTCAAGGACGGGTTCGCCCGCAATTTCCTGCTCCCGCGGGGCAAGGCGCTGCGCGCCAACGAAGCCAACAAGAAGAAGTTCGAGGGCCAGCGCGCCCAGCTCGAAGCCCGCAACCTGGAGCGCAAGTCCGAGGCCTCCAAGATCGCCGAGACGCTCGACGGCAAGAGCTTCATCGTCGTGCGCTCGGCCGGCGAGACCGGCCAGCTCTACGGCTCGGTGTCGACCCGCGATATCGCCGATCTGCTCACCGCGGAAGGCTTCACCGTCAACCGCAACCAGATCGAGCTCAACCAGCCGATCAAGACCATCGGCCTCTCCAACGTGGCGATCGCGCTGCATCCGGAAGTCGAGGTCACCGTGACGCTCAACGTCGCCCGTTCGGCCGACGAGGCGGAGCGCCAGGCCAAGGGCGAGACGCTGACCACCGCCGAAGCCATCTATGGCGAGGACATCAACGACAACGCCCGGCCGGAGAATTTCTTCGACCCGAACGCCGAATTCGAAGGCGGCGAAGAGAACGCCTGATCACTGCATTTCCGAAGCATCGCTTCGGCTCGCAGACGTCCAGGATTTCTGGACCAACGCCCGGGTCTCAGACCCGGGCTTTTTTGTGCCAAAAGGAACTTTTCGACACCCCATATCTTGTGCACATTACAGCGTAGCGCGTCGATTGGACGCGGGCGATGCGCTGTGGCATCTTCGCTTAGGCATTCCAGTCTGATTACCGGGTGATCCGACTGAGGGGACATTTGGTCATGAACATCCTGTTGAAACACGTTCTCGAACGCCTGGTGCGGGTCGGCGACCTCAAGGTGACTGGGCCGAAAGGCACGACGCACAAGTTCGGCGACGGCAGCGGCGAGCCGGTGCATATCCACATCAAGACGTCGCATGCCGAGCGCGCCATCACCTTCGATCCGATGCTGGCGGTGCCCGAGGCCTATATGGACGGCGAATTGGACGTGCTGGAGGGTGGCATTCTCGGGCTGATGCGCATCGCGTTCCAGAACATGGGATCGAGCGGCATCGACGTGTCCTGGTCGAAGGCGATCGAGGGTCTGCGCCATGCCTTCCGCCGGCTGCAGCAGATCAACACCGCCGCGCGCTCGCGCCGCAATGTGCAGCGCCACTACGACCTGTCGGGCGAGCTCTACAAGCTCTTCCTCGACGAGGACATGCAGTATTCCTGCGCCTATTTCGAGCAGCCAGACATGACGCTGGACGAGGCGCAGCTTGCCAAGAAGCGCCACATCGCCGCCAAGCTGCGGCTCAAGGCTGGCCAGACGGTGCTCGACATCGGCTCCGGCTGGGGCGGGCTCGGCCTCTATCTCGCCAAGATCTTCGACGTCGACGTGCAGGGCGTCACGCTGTCCACCGAGCAGCATGGCGTCGCCACCGACCGCGCGCATGCGCAAGGCCTGCAGGACCGCGTGCATTTCGAGCTCAAGGACTATCGGCACATCAACGAGCGCTTCGACCGCATCGTCTCGGTCGGCATGTTCGAGCATGTCGGCGTCAACCATTACCGAACCTTCTTCGACAAGACCGCGACGCTGCTCAAGCCAGACGGCGTGATGCTGCTCCACACGATCGGCCGTTCCGGCGTGCCGTGGGCGACCAGCGCCTTCGTCCGCAAATACATTTTCCCGGGCGGTTACATCCCGGCGATGTCGGAGGTGATGCCGGCGATCGAGAAGTCGGGCCTGGTGGTGACGGACATAGAAATCCTGCGGCTGCACTATGCCGACACGCTGAAGCATTGGGGCGCCCGCTTCGCCGCCAACCGCGACAAGGCGAAGGCGATCTATGACGAGCGCTTCTGTCGGATGTGGGAGTTCTATCTCGCCGCCTCGGAGGCCGCCTTCCGCTGGCAGGACCTGGTGATCTTCCAGTTCCAGCTCGCCAAGAAGAACGACACCCTGCCGGTGACCCGCGACTATATCGCCAAGTGCGAGAAGGCGTTGGAGTTGCGCGACCACGGCCATCCGGAGCCGGAAGCGCCTGCCGCCCGGCCGGCCAAGCCGACGCGCAGGCGCAAGGCGGTGGAGTAGGCACGCATTGCCGCTTGCCATTGCGCGGTGACGCTATGAAAAAGGTCTCGTTCGCGAGACCTTTTTCATGACCTATCTCATCTGTATCGCCGCAGCGCTTGCCGAGATCGCCGGCTGCTTCTCGTTCTGGGCGTGGTGGCGGCTGGAGAAGTCGCCGCTCTGGCTTCTCCCCGGCCTCGTCTCGCTCGCGCTGTTCGCCTTCCTGCTTTCGCTGGTCGAGACAGATGCGGCCGGCCGCGCCTATGCCGCCTATGGCGGCATCTACGTTGCGGCTTCGCTTGGCTGGCTGTGGCTGGTCGAAGGCTTGCGTCCCGACCGCTGGGACCTGGGCGGCGCGGCGATCTGCATCGTCGGCGCCTCCGTCATCCTGCTTGCGCCGCGCGGGGCTTGAGCGATGGAGCTTCCTGCCCCGCTCCGGCAAGGCGTTGACAGCCTGCTCGAGAAAGTGCCGCTGCCGGCGCTGAGGCAGGCGGCAAGGACGCTGTCCGAACGCTACCGCGCTGAGCTGCGCGACGGCCGCCTGCATATGGGCGAGGAGATGGCGGTCAAGGCCTATCTGGCGACGCGGCTGCCCGCCACCTATGCCGCGGTGCGCGCCAGCCTCGATGCGCTTGCCGATGCGCGACCGGATTTCCAACCCAAGACCCTGCTCGACATCGGCGCCGGGCCTGGCACGATGCTTTGGGCCACGGCAGACGCCTGGCCGGAGCTGGGACAGGCGATGCTGGTCGAGGCAAGCGCCGCGGTGCGCAAGGTCGGGCAGTCGCTTGCAGCCGGCACGATCGCCGCCCGCACCGAATGGGTCGCCGGCGATGCCACCATCGATCTCGACAGCCTCAAGCCCGCCGACCTCGTCAGCATCGCCTATGTGCTCGACGAAGTCGCGCCGGCCTCGCTGCCGAAGCTCGTCGATCGCCTTTGGCAGCTGACCGCCGACACGCTGCTCGTCGTCGAGCCAGGCACGCCCGCCGGCTGGCAGCGCATCCTTGCCGCGCGACAGCAACTGATTGCCGCCGGCGCGCATATGCTGGCGCCCTGCCCGCACGCTGCACCCTGCCCGCTCACGCCGCCCGACTGGTGCCATTTTTCGCGCCGCGTCGCCCGCTCGCGCATGCATCGTCTGGTCAAGGAGGCCGAGGTGCCGTGGGAGGACGAGAAGTTCATCTATCTCGCCGCCTCCCGGCGCCGCGCGGGTGCTGGCGCCGCCGAAAGGCGGCTCCGGCAAGGTGGTGCTGAAACTCTGCCAGCCGGACGGCAGCGCCGGCGAGCAACTGTTCAGCAAGCGCGACGGCGACGTCTTCAAGACGGCCCGGCGCGCGGACTGGGGCGACACGCTGCGATAGGAATTTTCTTGTTTTGTTCTCGTTCGAAGCGTTATCTTCACCCTCTTCGATTCGAGTCAATGACGATTCTTTCCACCAGAAAATTTTGGCTGTGAATCGCGAGTATCAAGGTCAGTCAGAATCGTACTGTTGCAGAAAGGTCAGCATCGAATCTTCCGGTTCTGGTATCGAGGAAGGCGGGATCGAAATCGGGGACATTATGGCAGAGGCGGCACTGAAATTCGGCGCGGCGGAAACGCCGCTTTATCGTGAGGCACCGAACAACATTGAGGCCGAGCAGGCGCTGCTCGGCGCTATTCTCGTCAATAATGACGCCTTCTACCGGGTCTCGGATTTCCTCAAGCCGGCGCATTTCTACGAGCCGCTGCATCGCCGCATCTTCGAGGTCGCGTCCGAGCTGATCCGCATGGGCAAGATCGCGACGCCGATCACGCTCAAGACCTTCCTGCCGGCCGACGAGAAGGTCGGCGACATGACGGTGGCGCAATATGTGGTGCGGCTTGCGGTCGAAGCGGTCACCGTCGTCAACGCCACCGACTATGGCCGCGCTATCTACGACCTCGCCACGCGCCGCGCGCTGATCACCGTCGGCGAGGACATGGTCAACATCGCCTATGACGCGCCGGTCGACATGTCGCCGTCCGAGCAGATCGAGGACGCCGAGCGGCGGCTGTTCGAGCTCGCCGAAACCGGCCGCTATGACGGCGGCTTCGAGAGCTTCAACGACGCGGTCAAGACCGCCGTCGACATGGCCAACGCAGCCTATATGCGCGATGGCCACCTGTCCGGCATCTCGACCGGTCTGCGCGACCTCGACCGCCGCATGGGCGGCCTGCAGCCTTCCGACCTGATCGTGCTGGCCGGACGCCCGGGCATGGGCAAGACCTCCTTGGCCACCAACATCGCCTTCAACATCGCCGAGGCTTACGTCCCGGCGCAGCAGGCCGACGGGACCTTCAAGGCCGCCAATGGCGGCGTCGTCGGCTTCTTCTCGCTGGAAATGTCGTCGGAGCAGCTCGCCACCCGCATCATCTCAGAGCAGACCGAGATTTCTTCGTCGAAGATCCGCCGCGGCGAGATCACCGAGATGGATTTCGAAAAGCTCGTCGCCTGCTCGCAGACGATGCAGAAGATCCCGCTGTTCATCGACCAGACCGGCGGTATCTCGATCGCCCAGCTGTCGGCTCGGGCGCGGCGGCTGAAGCGCCAGCGCGGCCTCGACCTCATCGTCATCGACTATATCC
>NZ_RZRY01000960.1:0-1929 GCF_003998035.1 Mesorhizobium sp. M2A.F.Ca.ET.039.01.1.1
CTTCCGCGCCAATATCGAGGCGCTGATCGATGGCGACCGGATCGACTATGTCGGCGAGATCACCGAGGACGAGAAGGCCGAATTTCTCGGCAACGCGGCGGGCCTGCTGTTTCCCATCGACTGGCCGGAGCCGTTCGGCCTCGTCGCAATCGAGGCAATGGCCTGCGGCACGCCGGTGATCGCCTGGAACCAAGGCGCCTTGCCGGAGATCGTCGACGACGGCATCACCGGCTTCGTCGTGGACAGCGTCGACGCCGCGGTCGCGTCAATGCCGGCGCTTCTCGATCTCGACCGGCGGCAGGTGAGGGCGGTGTTCGAGAAAAGGTTCTCGGCGACAAGAATGGCAAGCGACTATCTTGCTGCCTATATGCGTCTGACCGGCATGCCGGAGGCCAAGGCCTCCTGACCTTCATCCCTTGAGCCGGATGATTTCAGGTCTGTTCGGCCTGAAATCTCAATCCGGCTCTAAATCAAAGAGATAGAGCATAATGTCGTCCGAAAGCCGCTTCACACTTTTCGGCATCATGCTCTAGGGCGGGGCAAACGAAGAGGTGACGAATGATGGAGCTCGACGAGCGCAAGCTCGATCCTGCCGTAGCCCTTTCTTCACTCGACGAGACCGCGCCGCGGGAACCGCACCGGCTTTTCGCCCTCAAGCAGGGCGACTGCTTCGCTGTCGCCGACGCCTATGGCGACATCAGGGGCTCGGGCGACGGGTTCTTCCGCGACGACACGCGCGTGCTTTCCGAATTCCGGCTGACCATCGGCGGCAGGCAGATGTCGCTGCTCGGCGCTTCGCTCAGCCAGGACAATGTGCTGTTCACGTCCAACCTGACCAACCTGCCGATCCAAAGCGCCGCCGGCCGTGACATCCCGCAGGGCGCGATCCATATCGAACGGGTCAGGCTGATCTGGCAGGACCGGTTGTTCGAGCGCATCACGCTGTCCAACTACAGCCGCGAGCATTCGACCATCACCGTCTCGCTGCATTTCGCCGCAGACTTCCGCGACATGTTCGAGGTGCGCGGCTCGACGCGGGTGAAGCGCGGCACGACACATGTCGCCAAGACCGAAAAGGAGTCCGTCATGCTCGGCTATGACGGCCTCGACGGGCTCCCACGGCTATCGGCGATCTCCTTTTCGCAGGCCCCCGACAAATTAAGCGACAACCGCGCCGACTTCCTGATCGCGGTGACCAAGCGCAGCCAGAAAGTGCTTTATGTCGAAGTCGGACCGGAAGTATCCGAGGCTCCCAGTCGCGACCGTTTCCGCGCCGCGGCGGCACGGGCCCGCTTCGGCATGCGTGCCAAGCGGCGTCATGGCGCAACGGTGCACAGTTCGGGCCGCGTCTTCAACGACTGGGTCGAGCGTGCCCGCGCCGACGTAGCGCTGCTCACCACTGAGCTGCCGACGGGGCCTTATCCCTATGCCGGCATCCCGTGGTTCTCGACGGCGTTCGGCCGCGACGGGGTGATCTCGAGCCTGCAGATGCTTTGGCTCAATCCGGGCCTGGCGCGCGGTGTTCTGGCATTTCTGGCCGAGCACCAGGCGACCGAAACCTCGCCCTTCTCGGATTCCCAGCCGGGCAAGATCATGCATGAGACGCGCAAGGGCGAGATGGCGGCGCTGCGCGAGCTTCCTTTCGGGCGCTACTATGGCGGTGTCGACACCACGCCGCTTTATATCCATCTGGCTTCCGCCTATGCCGACCGCACCGGCGACATGGCCTTCATCGACAAATTGTGGCCTTCGCTCAAGGCCGCCGCCGAATGGACGGAGGAGGCGAGCCGCGCCACCGGCTTCGTCACCTATCAGCGCGCCGCCGAGTCGGGTCTCGCCAACCAGGGCTGGAAGGACAGTTTCGATTCGGTCTTCCATGCCGACGGCCGCATTCCAAAAGGGCCGATCGCGCTCGTCGAGGTACAGGGC
>NZ_RZRY01000961.1:0-1929 GCF_003998035.1 Mesorhizobium sp. M2A.F.Ca.ET.039.01.1.1
GGGTATCTTCCAGCGTGCGCCGCTTGTGCATCTTGTTCAGGCCGAGGCCGACCAGCGTGGCACGCTGCTCCTTCGGCCGGCGGATCGGGGAGCCGATCTGCTCGACGGTGATGGTCTTGGTAGCTTTCTTGGCCATGGTCGAAATCCCTGGTCAGCGTCGACTATTCTTCAGCCGCAACGGCGGTGCCGCGGCGGGCCTGAAGGGTCGAGTACTTGATGCCGCGCGCGGCAGCCACATCCTTCGGATGCATCTGGCTCTTCAGCGCGTCGAAGGTGGCGCGAACCATGTTGTAGGGGTTCGACGAACCCATCGACTTGGCGACCACGTCATGCATGCCGAGCGTCTCGAAGACGGCGCGCATCGGACCGCCGGCGATGATGCCGGTACCCTGCTTGGCGGCGCGCAACAGAACGCGTCCGGCGCCCCAGCGGCCCTCGACGTCGTGATGCAGCGTGCGGCCCGAACGCAGCGGCACGAAGATCATGTCGCGCTTAGCCGACTCGGTCGCCTTGCGGATGGCTTCCGGCACTTCGCGCGCCTTGCCGTGGCCGAAGCCGACGCGGCCCTTCTGGTCGCCGACGACGACGAGAGCGGCAAAGCCGAAACGACGGCCGCCCTTCACCACCTTGGCGACGCGGTTGATGTGGACGAGCTTGTCCACCATGCCGTCGTCACGCTCTTCGCGTTCACGCTCGCGGCCGCGGCCGCCTTCTCTACGTTCCTGTGCCATATCCTAGTCCTTGTTCTTTTCCGGAAGCACGGGTTGCTGTTTGCCGATGCCGCCTTTGGGTCATCAGCGGCGAAATTAGAAGCTGAGGCCGCCTTCGCGGGCAGCTTCGGCCAGCGCCTTGACGCGGCCATGATAGATGTACGGGCCACGATCGAAGACGACTTCCTTGACGCCGGCCTTCGAAGCGCGCTCGGCGATCAGCTTGCCGACGGCCGCGGCGGCGGCGGTGTCGGCGCCGGTCTTGAGCGAACCCTTGAGGTCCTTCTCGAGCGTCGAGGCGGCGGCCAGCGTGTGGCCGTTGGCGTCGTCGATGACCTGGACGTAGATGTTCTTCGAGGTGCGGTGCACCGACAGACGCGGACGTGCGCCGGCGACCCTCTTCAGTTGGCGGCGGACACGCTGCGCGCGGCGCTGAATGGTTTCCTTGGGGCTGGGCATATTTTCAGTTCCTTGCCTTCAGTAGACGGGGGCAACCCTGTGCGGTAGGCCAGGCCTCCCGCGACCGCTCCCCGCGGCGTTACACTTCTCAAGCCTGGCCCCGTCCGAAAAGTCCGCGACTTTTTGCTGCGCTGACCTTCGGTTCGGGCCAAGCCTATTACTTCTTCTTGCCTTCCTTGCGCACGATGCGCTCGTCGGCATAGCGCACGCCCTTGCCCTTGTACGGCTCCGGACCGCGATACTCGCGGATCTCGGCGGCGACCTGGCCGACCTGCTGCTTGTCGATGCCCGAGACCGTGATCTCGGTCGGCTTCGGCACCGTGATGGTGATGCCCTGCGGCGTCTCGTAGACGACGTCGTGGCTGAAGCCAAGCGCGAGTTGCAGGTTCTTGCCCTGCAACGCCGCACGATAGCCGACGCCGGTGATCTCGAGCTTCTTCTCGAAGCCGTCCTTCACGCCCTGCAGGATGTTGACGATCTGCGTGCGCGACATGCCCCACTTGGAGCGGGCGTTCTTGGTCTGGTCGCGCGGCTCGACGGAGATCTCGTTGTTCTCCATCTTGACCAGCACTTCGTCGTTCACCACGAACTTCAGCTCGCCCTTCGGGCCCTTCGCCGTCACGGTCTGGCCGTTGACGGAGGCGGTCACGCCCTGCGGCAGCGAAACGGGTTTCTTTCCGATACGAGACATTTTGTTGTCCTCGTCACTTCTTTGGTTTCAGGTTCCAGTTCCCGGGCGCGATCCCGAGAACCGAAGCCC
>NZ_RZRY01000962.1:0-1924 GCF_003998035.1 Mesorhizobium sp. M2A.F.Ca.ET.039.01.1.1
CCCCCTTGGCGGGGGTCTTTCCCGGCGCCCCCACTTCCCCCGCCACGGCCTGCGCGGCATCAAGCAGGTCCCGGTCGTTTTGCGAAAGCTTGCCGCGGTCGATCTTGCCGAGCTTGGCACGCACTTCATCGACGCTGGCCGATGTCATGGTGGAAAGGCTCGAATAGAGTTGGCTGCGCGGGTCGTCCTGGCTGCCGCCGCCGTTGCGGCCCAGTTCCGCCTTGGCCGCGGCAAAAGCCGAGAGCTCCGTCATCCCGTCGATGGCGGCGTGGCGCGCGATGCGCAGGTAGATCACCTTCTCGCGCTCGGGATCCATCATCGAGGTGATGTCGGCGATCTTGTCCTGGCTGATCGCCATATGCAGCGTGATGACGCCGGAAACGAAGGCATCGGCGAACTGGCTGGCGTAGGGCGAGTAGAGATAGGACGCGACATATTGCGTCGACGCCAGCGCGAAACGGGCGGCGTCGCCTTGCGCGGCCGCGATGCCCACGGAGCGGCGAAGCGCCGCTTCCTCGACCAGCGTGCCGGGGCTGAGCAGGCGCGCCTCGTCCAGCAGGGCGAGCGCCTGGGCAGGGTCATCGGCCGCAAGCAGCGAACCCTTGACCAGCGCCAGAAAGGCGCCGATGTCCGGAGGCACGCTCATCGGATCGATCGGCTTCAGCATTTCGATCGCATTGGCCGGCCGCCCATTCAGATAGGCGACGACGCCTTTGGCGATGGCGAGGCTTTGCGGGTCGGTCATCGCGCGCGAAGCCGCCGCCGCGACCGTCACCGGATTGCCGCCGCTCATGCCGTAGACCAGCAAGGCGCGGAAATTCTTCGGCTCCTTGAAGTCCTCGGCATTGGCATCGCGCATCCGGGCGTCGATCATTTCGAGGAGCTTCGCCTGCATCGGCAGCGCGGCATGATCACCGCCGGCAATGCGGTCCTGGATCAGCTGCAGCGAACGCACCAGCTGATAAGGCTGTAGCACGTCCTGCGCGAAGGCCGCCGATGGCGACCCCGCCGCAAGCAATAGCAGCGCGATCGCGCCGCCGATGATGCTTCTGGCCTTCATCCGCCGGCCGTCATCAGGATTTCGATTCGCCGGTTCGTGGCCGCCATCGGATCGGACGCGATCTTGGGCTGCCGGTCGGCGAAGCCCGAGACCTCGGTGATGCGGCTTTCGTCTACGCCGCCGCGCACCAGCATGTAGTAGGCCGCATGGGCACGCGCGGTGGACAGCCGCCAGTTGTCGTAGGTGTCGCTGCGGAACGGCCGCGCGTCCGTGTGGCCGCTGATGGTGATGGTGCCCTTCTTCTCGTTGATGATGTGGCCGATCTTTTCCATCGCCAGCACCAGCTCGCGGCGCGGCATGGCCGAGCCGATCTCAAACATGCCGAAATCGAGCTGATCGGTGATCGAAATGACCACCCCCTTGTCGGTGGCCTCGACCGAGACGCCGTCGGCGAGCTTTTCGCCCGGCAGGAATGCCTTGGCGAGTTCCTTCTTGATGTCCGCGGCCTGCTGGAGGGCGGCTTTGCTCGGCGCCTTGTCGCCCTTGTCGGCGCCTTGCTCTTGTTCGGCCTTTTCCGCCTTCGCCGCTTCGGCTTTGGTGTCGCCGGCCGCGGCCTCGCGCTTGTCGGCTTCGAGTTTCCCGCCCTGTGCCTTGTCAGTCTTGTTACCTTCACCCGACGGCTTTTCGGCCTCGCCCTGCGCGGCCTTCTGACCGCTCTTGGCCTCGGTCTTTTCCGAAGTTGCCAGCGGCTCCAGCGGCGCGGCCGTCATCGGGGGAGCCGCCGGAGCGGCCTTTGCCTTCGGCACCGCGACCGTTGCGACCTTCTCGCCAGGCTTGGCGGGATCGCCATCGATCTTGGCGCGTTCGGCGGTGGCCTCGGCGCCAGGCGCCGCCACCTGCTGCGACCAGAAATCAGGCGCGAAG
>NZ_RZRY01000963.1:0-1915 GCF_003998035.1 Mesorhizobium sp. M2A.F.Ca.ET.039.01.1.1
AAACCCGCCTTCGAGGCGGGTTTTTTTTTTTCTTCCTTCTCCCCGTTCAACGGGGAGAAGGTGCCCGAAGGGCGGATGAGGGGCAGCGCCGGCGTCGGCAAGCTGACCATCAGCAACAACAGAAATACATCAGAGAAATTCGGTGACAGTGCACTTTTCATAGGCCGGCGCTGCCCCTCACCTGCCTGCCGGCATCCTCTCCCCGTATAGTGACGGGGAGAGGGGACGCTCTCGCCGGCGATTTCGCCAATCGCGTACGCTGCGAGGAGGAAGGCCGCTACTCCCCCACCAACTCCCGCAGCGCCATGCGCTTGTAGGCCTCAACCAACCTGTCACCCTCCTCCCGATCGACCGAGATCGCCAGTCGCACGGC
Source organism: Mesorhizobium sp. M2A.F.Ca.ET.039.01.1.1 (assembly GCF_003998035.1). Lineage (NCBI taxonomy): Bacteria > Pseudomonadati > Pseudomonadota > Alphaproteobacteria > Hyphomicrobiales > Phyllobacteriaceae > Mesorhizobium > Mesorhizobium sp. M2A.F.Ca.ET.039.01.1.1. Next base: position 374 of record NZ_RZRY01000963.1, read on the forward strand.
CGCCTCGCCCATCTGCCAGACGAGGAAGGCCGTCGTCTCCAGTTCGACCGGATCGGCATCGGACCTCAGCCGCTTCAGCACCGCGACCAAAAATTCGGCATTGGCTCGGCTGTCGGCGAGCTCGAGCGAGCGCAGGGCCTTGTCGACCTGCGTGCCCGACCAGACGTCGCGTATAACCGGCTCGGCCAGGAACAGCTGATAGTAGATGTCGACCAGCTCTGAAAACGCCTGCTTCAGCCCTTCGGCGTCCCTGACATCTTTCAGCGCCGCCGAGATGCAGGCCTGGCTCTCGGCGGTGTAGCGCTCGGCCAGCGCCCAGACGATCGACCGCTTGTCCGGGAAGAACTGGTAGAGCGAGCCGATCGACACCCTTGCCCGCTCCGCCACCTCGCCCATGCGCATGGCATCGCTGCCCTGCTCGGCAATCAAGGCAGAGGCGGCGGCAAGCATGCGCTCGACCCGCTCGCGGCTGCGTTGCTGGCTCGGCGACCGGCGCGGCGAGGCGATGGCGGCTTGGTCCGGCTTGGCGGTGACTTTCTCGTCCATGGCTCCCTCCAGGCGATTTCCAACACCAGCTTGACTCACAAAATACGAGGGTTTATCACGTTTTACAAATGTGAGGATTCATCACATTTGCAAAACCAACCGACATCTGGAGCCAGCCGAGATGATGAAACTTCTCCCCGCCCTCACCTTCATCGCCGCGATCGGCTCCGGCGTGGTCGGCGGCGTGTTCTTCGCCTTTTCCAATTTCGTCATGGCGGCACTCGCGCGGCTGCCCGTCCCAAGCGGCATCGCGGCGATGAATTCTATCAATGTCACGGTGATCACGCCGACCTTCATGACGGCGCTGTTCGGCACCGGCGTCATCTGCCTGGTGTTGATTGCCGCCGCTCTCTTCGGCTGGAGCCAGTCCGGCTCATACTGGCTGCTTGCCGGCGCGGTGATCTATTTCGTCGGCAACCCGATCGTGACCATGGTCATCAACGTTCCGCTCAACGACGCTTTAGCCGCCGTCGATCCGCAGAGCGCCAACGGCGCCGCCGTCTGGGCGAACCATCTGAGCCAATGGGTGATGTGGAACCGCGTCCGCACCGTCACCGCTATCGTGTCGATGGCCTGCTTCATCATGGCTTTGATCTGAGATACGCGGCCGCAATGCTAAAGACCCCGCTTTAGGCGGGGTCGGTCTTCTTGTGGGTTTTGCGGTCAGCATGGCCGAGATCCCGATCCGGATCGATGACGTCGCGGACCAGCTGCTTCAGCTTCGCCGCATCCGGAAAGCCGCCGTCGCGCTTACGGTCCCAGATCAGCTGATCGTTGCAGGAAATGGTGAAGATGCCGCCGGTGCCCGGCACCAGCGTCACCTCGCCGAGATCGGTGCCGAAGGTGGAAAGCAGCTCCTGCGCCATCCAGCCGGCACGCAACAGCCATTGGCATTGCGTGCAATAGGTGATGCGGATGACGGGAAGCGGCTTGTCGGTCATACGAGATTGAGCTTCGCTCATATCGGATCGCGTTGCCGGTCAGGCCGCGCTGAGC
>NZ_RZRY01000964.1:0-1913 GCF_003998035.1 Mesorhizobium sp. M2A.F.Ca.ET.039.01.1.1
GATCAGGCCGGCGATGGCGTCGCCGCGCACGAATTTCGAGGCACCGTCCATCGAGCCGAAGAAGGAGGATTCTTCCTCCAGCTCGCGGCGGCGCAGCTGCGCCGTCTTCTCGTCGATCATGCCGGCGGAGAGATCGGCGTCGATCGACATCTGCTTGCCGGGGATGGCGTCGAGGGTGAAGCGCGCACCGACTTCGGCGATACGGGTGGCGCCCTTGGTGATGACGATGAAGTTCACCACGATCAGGATCATGAAGACGATGAGGCCGATGACGAAATCGCTCGACATCACCAGCTTGGAGAAGCCCGAGATGACATAGCCGGCGGCATGCGTGCCCTCATTGCCGTGCGACAGGATCATGCGGGTGGTGGCAATGTTGAGCGACAGGCGCAGCATCGTGGCGATCAGCAGCACGGTCGGGAAGGACGAGAAGTCGAGCGGCCGCTGGATCCACAGCGCCACCATCAGGATCAGCACCGAGAGCGCGATCGAGAAGGCGAGCCCGATATCGATGAGGAAGGCGGGGATCGGCAGGAACAACACGGCCAGGATGACGACGATGCCCAGCGCGAAGAACACATCGCGGCCGTTCTTCGCCACCACGCCGGACGGTAGTGTTTCGCTGATTGCCATGTCGTCCCCAAATCAAGACCCGCCACGCACAGGTCAGGCCCTTGACCGTAATCCTCCAAGCGTGCGCGAAGGTGGGAGAGCGGCTGCGCCGCCTCGATCCCGTCGGCGGAAGGAAAATCGCATGCTGCTGATCATCGGCACGGTTCGGCTGCCACCAGACAGGCTTGAGCAGGCAAGGCCAGCAATGCGACGCATGATCCTGGCAAGCCGCGCCGAGCCGGGCTGCCTTCACTATTCCTACGCGCAGGATGTGCTGGACGCCGGGCTCATCCATGTTTCGGAAGCCTGGAGCGATCGCGCCGCGCTCGAAGCGCATTTCAAATCGGCGCATATCGCCGAGTGGCGCGCGAGCTGGGCTGAGCTCGGCATCGGCGATCGCAAGCTTACGCTTTTCGAGACGGATGGCGGCGCGCCGACCTGAAAGCGGGCGGCTTTCAGGCTGGAGGTGGGTAGGAACCCTGCCCGCCCGCTTACCTACAGCCAGGGCCAGACCTGGTTCGAGGCGCCCGGCGCGTGGTTCACGCACCGTCAAATTGGCGCCACAAGCGGTCGGCATTGCGGTTGCCACGCATAGTTACCGCGCGTATCACCCATGGCAGCTGTTTTCTTTCCGCATACCGGCGAGCCGTTCACTTGCCTGCCAGAAACGATCCACGAGTCTACGCCCGCCGGCTTCGCGCGGTGCTGATCAGCTCGATCCCCGTGCTCGAGGCGCGCGGCATCGTCATCGTGCTGATGGCCGGCATGGTCGGCGCGATCGCGGGCGCGCTGGTCACCGGCATGAGCGCGCTGGTGCAAGGCATGCACTATTTGCTGTTCGACGTGCAGCCGGGCGGCCGGCTTTCGGCAATGTTCTCGCTCGCCGATCCGGTGCAGGCGATGTTCCCCGCCATCGGCGGCCTGCTGCTCGGGCTTTCGGTGATCTGGCTCAGGCGGTTCAAATTCCGTACCCCGGTCGACCCTATCGAAGCCAACGCGCTCTATGGCGGGCGCATGTCGCTCACCGACACGTTCATCATCGTGGCGCAGACGATGATTTCCTCCGGCTTCGGGGCTTCGGTCGGATTGGAAGCCGGCTACACGCAGATCGGTTCCGGCATCGCTTCCCGGCTTGCCCGCGCCTTCCGGCTGCGCCGCAACGACGTGCGCATCCTGGTCGGCTGTGGCGCCGCCGGTGCGATCGCCGCCGCTTTCGACGCACCGCTGACCGGTGCCTTCTACGGTTTCGAGCTGGTCATCGGCATCTACTCCGTCGCCAATGTGGCGCCGGTGATGGCGGC
>NZ_RZRY01000965.1:0-1909 GCF_003998035.1 Mesorhizobium sp. M2A.F.Ca.ET.039.01.1.1
AAGTACGATCGCAGTCTGTCGTCGGTGCTGTCTGCCATGCTTTCCGTCGAGTTTGGTTTGGACAATCATCGGTCGGGGTCGAGCGACTATCCGGGTGTTCCGTTGGCTGTGATGGCGCGCTGCATTGCCTCACGGGCCATGTTGCGCGGCGGGTGAAGCTGCGCCTGCACGCGATGGACGGCGGCCTGCATCTGTCGCGACGACGTGCCGATCGCCATGCGCCCGAGCATGATGCCGCGGTCGGTGAAGGAGCGTGATCGATGTCCGATCGGCGTCGCCAGACCGCCGACAATACCCTGCGCCAATGCCTGGATCTGGATCAGGACGAAGGAGCCGGCAAGGCAGAGCATGATGAAGGCGGCGAAGTCGCTAAGCTTCAGCTCCCGGTTGCCGGAGATCTGGTTGATCTTGGTGAGCTCGGGCGCCATGGCCGCAATGAGGAAAGCGGCGATGACATAGACGAAGAGCGGAATCAGCGCATAAAGCAGTGACTGGTTCAGCCAGCCGATGGCGTAATTGCGGGTCGGATTGAAGAGCATGCAGGAGATGAAGATCGGCGCGGTGCCGAGCAGCACCCACAGGATCACCTTGGCAAGCACCAGGATGCCGAGCGCGATCGCCACGAAGAGCCCGGCAAAGACCATGATAACCATGCCGATCAGTGCCGGCAGCACCGAGAAATAGCCGGCCTGTTCGGAAAAAGTCGAGGCCGCGACATTCGCCGTCTTCCAGATCTGCGATAGGCCATTGGTCGGTTCCGTCACGCCAGTGCCTGAGGCGGCGAGAACGGCGCGACCGGCTGCTTCCGGCACCTTGGTCAGCCAGTCATAGACGAGCGTGTCGAAATTGGACCAGGTGCCGACAAGGATGAAGATGACGATGACGCGGGCAAGACGGCCGATGATCTCGGCAACACTCAGCCGGGATGTTCCGAGAAACAGCTGCGTTCCGTAAAGGAGCACGACGAGAACGAAGAGCAACCGAAGCAGCGGCTCGAGATTGGCGCTCAGTGCTTCGTAAGCACGCTGCGAGAAATTCTGGCCCGACGCGTCGATACGCTGCAGCAGTTCGCCAATGAAGTCCTCCACTGCCTTATCCTACTCTGCCTGTCCGGCCAGGCCATCGATCGCGGCCAGCGCCGCCCCGCGGTCCGGATTGATCGATCGCATTGGTCCACACTCGACACGCGGATCGGCAGCGTAGCCGGTGAGATTGGCCGGCCGCTTGCAGGGTGCTGTCTTCTCCTTCGGCGTGCCGCAGCCGGCAGCGAGGAGCGAGATCGCGACAATGGACATGAGGGTGGAAACCTTCACCGCACTCATTTGTAGCTGAGCGCTTTCCTGGTGTTGGAGATGTCGGTGAGCTTGCGCTGGTTGTCGGCCTGCAGCGACTGCACCGCGCCGTTCATCGTGCCGATCATCTCGTTCAGCGTAAGGCCGGTCTGCACCTGAAGCTGCGTGTTCTGGTCGATCGAGCCCTTGATGTCCTTCGAGGTTCCGATCCCCTGCCCCGCGCTCTCGAGCGCTGCCCGTCGGCTCTCGACGGCTTGCTGCGAGCCGTTGATCAGGGCCGAAACGCCAAGCACGGTCTTGACCAGTTCCTCATAGGATTTGTCGCTCGCAAGCGAACTATCGTCTTTGCCGGAGAGCGATTTCAACAGTTGGAGGCCGTTTGCGAAAAGCGTCGCCGCCTTCGCGATCTCGGGCCCCATCGAGCCGAAGTTAGGCATGCCGCTCTGCAGAAGACTGTCGAAGGACGGGACCGAGGTGACGCTGAAGCCGTTGCCGATGGCGAGGTCCTTCAGCGATCCGGCATCGCTGCCTCGATCGCCGGTGACCGCCTGGAGGGTCTTTTCGACCGTCGTCAGGATATCCTTATTCGTGTCAAGGATCTTGGAGGTCTTCTCAGC
>NZ_RZRY01000966.1:0-1908 GCF_003998035.1 Mesorhizobium sp. M2A.F.Ca.ET.039.01.1.1
GACGAAAGCCGAGAACGCCCGCTTGGTCGGGTTGCCGGCGATCGGCGCCAGCTCGATCGCCGGCAACCCGACCAAGCGGGCGTTCTCGGCTTTCGTCAAGGCCTTCGAGCGCGGCGCGTTGATCCGCACCACCGGCGACATCATCGCGCTGTCGCCGCCGCTGATCATCACCAAGGGCCAGATCAACGAACTGATCGACCATGTCCGCGATGTGCTGAGGTCGATCGACTAAGAAGCCGGCGCGGACATCCTTCCCGTCAAGGGGAGGGTGTCCGTGAAGCGGGCTGGGCGAGGTCGGCTAAGAAGCGCCGACCTCGATGGTCGTGTAGTTCAGGCTGGCTGCGCGCCGATGCCGGTCAGGATCACCCGCTTGATGTTTTCCTTGGCTTCCCGCCATTGCCGGTCGGAGAGCGGCTTGCCGCCGTTCAGCGTCTCGATCTGGTGGCCAAAATCGGCGTAATGCTGGGTCGTGGCCCACAGCATGTAGAGGAGATGGCGCGGGTCGACCGGGTCCATCTTGCCCTCCTCGATCCAGCGCTTGATGATCGCTACGCGGCCGTCGGTCCATTCGCGCAAAGTCGATTCCATATAGTCCTGAAGCACCGGCGCGCCGTGCATCACTTCCGAGGCCCAGACCTTCGAGCCATCGGGATGGCGGCGCGATATTTCCATCTTGGCGTCGATATAGGCGCTGATGCCCTCTATCGGCCCGCGCGCCGCATCGAAGCAGTTGGCGGCCTGCAGCCAGATCTCGAAAATGTTCTGAACGACGGACCGGTAGAGTTCTTCTTTGGTGGCGAAATAATAGTGGAGATTTGCCTTTGGCAGCCCGGCCAGATCGGCGATCAGCTGCATCGTGGCGCCGCCGAACCCGGCTTCCGCGAACACCTTTTCGGCGGCGAGCAGAATGGCCTTTTCATTCTCCCGCCTTATGTCCTGGCGCCGCATCGGACGGGTGGATTCGGTCATGTCTCCCCCAAGATTCTCGTTGACCGCTTGGTCAGCTTGTGTAGTCTGAAAGCTGACCATACGGTCAGGATGCAAACCACTCAAGGGGCGACAAGACCCCTGGTGAAAATGGGAACCGCAAATGGCCGCACCCGGCGAAAATCTGCGAATCAATTCAGACCGCTTGTGGGACTCCCTGATGGAGATGGCGAAGATTGGCCCCGGCATCGCCGGCGGCAACAATCGCCAGACGCTCACCGATTCCGACAAGGAGGGCCGCGCGCTTTTCAAGTCCTGGTGCGATGCGGCCGGGCTCTCGATGGGTGTCGACCAGATGGGCACCATGTTCATGACGCGCGCCGGCACCGATCCGGACGCGCTGCCGGTCTATGTCGGTTCCCACCTCGATACCCAGCCCACCGGCGGCAAATATGACGGTGTGCTCGGCGTGCTCTCGGGCCTAGAGGTTGTGCGTTCGCTCAACGATCTCGGCATCAAGACGAAGCATCCGATCGTCGTCACCAACTGGACCAATGAGGAGGGCGCGCGTTTCGCCCCGGCCATGCTTGCCTCCGGCGTGTTCGCCGGCGTGCATACACAGGACTACGCCTATGCCCGCAAGGATCTCGACGGCCTGACCTTCGGCGACGAGCTGAAGCGGATCGGCTGGGTCGGCGACGAGAAGGTCGGCGCGCGCAAGATGCACGCCTATTTCGAGTATCACATCGAGCAGGGACCGATCCTGGAGGCGCAGAACAAGCAGATCGGCGTGGTGACGCATTGCCAAGGCCTGTGGTGGCTGGAATTCACGCTGACCGGCAAGGAGGCGCATACCGGCTCGACGCCGATGAACATGCGCGTCAATGCCGGCCTTGCCATGGCCCGTATCCTGGAGATGGTGCAGACGGTGGCCATTGAGAACCAGCCGGGCGCCGTCGGCGGGGTCGGACAGGTCAAGTT
>NZ_RZRY01000967.1:0-1902 GCF_003998035.1 Mesorhizobium sp. M2A.F.Ca.ET.039.01.1.1
GCTCATGACCTACGAGGGATTCAGCCGCAACGGCCGCTCCAACAAATTCGAGCTCCTTGCGCTGCCGTTGGATGGGGGCCACGAGAACCCGCGCTGCCTCGGCATTTTCAGCACCGTCGAAAAGCCGTTCTGGCTTGGCGCCGACCCGCTTGCCGACGCGCTTATCGACACGATCCGGGTGATAGATCCCGAGAAGGAACCGATGTTCCTGAAGAACCGGCCGGCGATCGAGGTTCCCTCGCTCGTTCCGTCCGAATTCGATCCCCCGGAAACCATCTCGGCGCTCGGCCGCGTGCGCCGCATCCGCCACCTCGTCGTCCTCGACGGCGGACGTCACGAATGAGCCCGGCCGCGCGGGATTTTCCCCTCACGCGTGGTTAATTTTTCCCCGTCGCGCGAGTCTCCTGGCCCGGGCTTTCGCGGCCGATTTTTCCCGTTTGTTAACCTGCTTTGCTGTAGTTTTTCGGGCGAAATTCCACGCATCGTCGCGCGGAATGCCATTGGGGTGCAGGCAGTCATGAGGTCAGCGGCGGTAGAATTTGCACCGTCACGAGCTGAGCGGCGCAACTTTCAGCGTGTCCGGGTCAAGATTTACGGACGCTTCATGCTGGAAGACCGCACCGAGCATCCATGCCAGGTGATCGATATGTCGCCAGGCAATGTCGCGCTGCGCACCGACCGCATCGGCATGCCGGGCGAGAAGGTCATCGCCTATATCGACCATATCGGCCGTGTCGAGGGCATCGTGACGCGCACGTCGCCGGACGGTTTCGCCATGACTGTCATCGCCTCCGATCGCAAGAAGGACAAGCTTGCCGCGCAGCTCACCTGGCTTGCCAACAAGCATGAGCTGGACCTGCCCGAGGACCGTCGCCACGAGCGCGTGGCGCCGCGCAACCCGATGAGCGTCCTGCAGCTCACCGACGGGCGCCAGTATCAGTGCCGCATCATCGACCTGTCGCTCTCGGGCGCCGCGATCGAGATCGACGTCAAGCCGGCGATCGGCATCCAGGTCATGCTTGGAACCATGCGCGGCCAGGTGGTGCGCCATTTCGAGGACGGCGTCGCCATCGAATTCGCCGTCATTCAGCGGCCGGAAACGCTCGACCAGGAATTCAACGCGCCGCGGTCCTGACGCAAGCCACCGCAAAGCGAAAACGAACCGGCCCTCGGCGGCCGGTTTTTTGTTGCCCGGTTTTCACCCGAAATAGGCCACCCGGCACCTACCAAATCGTTACAAATCTGAACAACCCAGGCCCACGATAGTTCAAATTTTATGTTTATTCTACTGGCGTTTTACTCAATGTCTACTTCGAGTTTTTGCGTCAAATAAATCCCAACGTGGCACAGTCTCCTCAAACGGGGAGACTACAAGAATGAAAATGACGAGGGGCAAGCTGTTGCTCTTGGCAATGGCGATGCAGCTTTCCGCCTGGGGCACGGCAAGCGCAGGACCGGTGTTCATGCATACGGGTGGCCGCACCACCCAGCCGGTCGGTCACTATGATTTCTGTCAGCGCATTCCGGTCGAGTGCAACGAGCGGACGCCGAAGGGACCGCCGGTCGAACTGACGCGCAAGCTGTGGGCGACGATCATCAACATCAACAATTCGGTCAACGCCCGCGTCAAGCCGCGCACCGACATGGAAATCTACGGTGTCGAGGAATACTGGGCCTATCCCGACAATGGTGTTGGCGACTGCGAGGATTACGCGCTGGAGAAGCGCCGCGAGTTGATGGCCGCGGGTGTCCCGGCCGGCAATCTGTTGATGACGGTGGTGCGCCAGCCCAATGGCGACGGCCATGCCGTGCTCACCGTGCGCACCGGCCTCGGCGAGTTCATCCTCGACAATCTCGAGCCGAAAGTGCTCGCCTGGAACGATACGGTCTACACCTATCTCA